>DMZT01000463.1 GCA_003484865.1 Stenotrophomonas sp. | reverse complement strand
GGATGGCCTCGGCGTCCAGCAGATCCAGCGGCTGCTGCAACTGGTAGCCGTCACTGGCGCGGCCGTCGATATCGACGCCAGCCGCCCTAAGTCCTTGAATCCGCTTCCAAATCGCGGCGCGGGTCTGGCCCAGTTCGCGCGCCAGCGCGTCGCCGGACAGGCGCCCGGCGCCCAGTTTGGCCAGCAGTTGGCGGTCGTCCACGGCAGCTTCCATCGGGTAAACGGGAAAAGTATGCGGGAAAGCCGCCGCCAGCGCCCGCCCGGAGGCCTTCCAATCCTCCGGCCGAATCGGGCTAGAATCGAGAACTTGACCCGCCGCTGGATGTTGACGATGCGCCCGTTCGCCCATTGCCTGCTCCTCCTGATGGCCCCGCTGGCCGCGCACGCTTCCGATGCGCTCACCACTGCGGGTCGCGGTGCGTGTGTCTATTCGGCAGGCGAGAACGAGCGCAGTGCACCGGCCTCGGCCTCGGCCGCCGCCGCACCGGCCACGGTCAAACCCAGCGCCAGCAGCGGAACCAGCACCGGCGGTGGTGGCGATGACGACGTGCTGCCGCGCCTGCGCGCACCCAAGTGGCACAGCTTCCTGCCGGGTATGTTCCGCTGATCGAACGACTGTTGGGCTGGCTGCGCCGTACGCCACGCGAGATCGACCCTACCCTCTGGGACGCCACCTGCCGCCGCGCCGCCTGGCTGCAGCACTTGGACCCTGCCCGCCGCGAACGCCTGCGTGCCCTCGCCGCCCGCTTCCTGCACGAGAAGACCATCAGCCCGGCCGCCGAACTGCAGCTGGAGGACACCGATGGCGTGTTGCTGGCCGCGCTCTGTTGCCTGCCGCTGCTGGAACTGGGCGAGATCGGCCTGCGTGGCTGGTCGCAGCTGATCGTCTATCCCAACGCATTCCGCGTGCACCGCAGCCAGGTGGATGCGGCCGGCGTGCTGCACGAATGGGACGATGCGTTGATCGGCGAATCGTGGGACAGCGGTCCGCTGATTCTGTCGTGGGCCGACATCCAGGCCGACATCGCCGATCCGGAGGCCGGGTTCTGCGTGGCGGTGCATGAGATGGCGCACAAGATCGATGCGCTGGACGGGGCGATCGACGGCACGCCGCCGTTGCCGCGCGCGTGGCAGAAACAATGGGCGGCGGATTTCCAGCAGGCCTATGACGCGTTCTGCGCCGAGGTGGACCAGGGCCGCGAGACGCTGATCGATCCGTATGCGTCCGAGGCGCCGGAAGAATTCTTCGCGGTGGTGAGCGAGTACCACTTCTCCGCACCGGCTCTGCTCGCGCGCGAGATGCCGGCGGTCGCCGGGCATCTGCAGCGGTTCTATGGTCCTTCACCGCTGATGCGGTGACGCGCGCCACGACCAACGGTCGTGGGCTACCTGTCCCGTGGGAATGCCGGGGTACGGGCCATCGGCAGGTACCGACCGTTGGTCGGTCCGGCGCTTACGGCCCGGGCGGCAGCTTCACTTCGAAGCGTGCACCACCCAGTTCCGGAGAACGCTTCACCTGCAGTTCGCCGCGGTAATCCTTGATCAGGTCCTGCACGATCGACAGGCCGATGCCGTGACCCTGCACCCGCTCATCGCCGCGCACGCCACGCTGCAGCACCTTGGCGATGTCTTCCGGTGCGATACCCGGGCCATCGTCATCCACCGACAGCACCAGCCCGGCGCGACGCGCACCGGGGGCCGGCAACGGATGCGCGGTCAGCAACACGCGACGCTTGGCCCACTTGAAGGCGTTCTCCAGCAGGTTGCCGAGCAGTTCCTGCAGATCGCCGGGCTCGCCGTGGAAACGCGCGGCCGGGTCGATATCGAATTCGCACAGCACGCCCTTGGACGCGTACACCTTCTCCAGACCCCGCACGATTTCTTCGGCGTTGGATTCAATCGGCAGCGGGGCGGAGAACAGCTTGTGACCGGAGGATGCCGCGCGCGCCAACTGGTAGGACACCAGGTTGTTCATGCGCCGCAGCTGCACGTCGAATTCCTCGCGCAGATCCTCATCGCGTGCGCCGCTGTCGAGCTGCGTACGCAATACCGCAAGCGGCGTCTTCAGGCTGTGCGCGAGATCGGCCAAGGTGTTGCGCTGGCGTTCGAGGTTCTCGCGCTCGCTCTCGATGAAGGCATTGATGCTGTCGGTCAGCGGTTCCAGCTCGCGCGGATGGCGTTCGCTCATGCGCTCGGTTTCACCGCGCTGGACCTTGGTCAGTTCATTGATCACGCGCCGCATCGGACGCAGGCTCCACTGCAGAATCACCGTCTGCAGCAGCAGCAGGATCAGGCCGATGCCGCCGAGGTAGAACCACACGCGCCCGCGGAATACGCGCAGCTGTGCGCCCAGCGCGCGCGAGTCTTCGAGCACGTAGATCGTGTACGGGAATTCGGTGGCCGGGTCGGCGTCGGCATCCCAGACCAGGCCCATGCCATAGCGGTAGGCCGAGCCCTCGCTGCCATCGATCTGGATCATCGGCAACGGGCCTTCGAAGACCTCCTGGCGCGGGGCCAGCATGCCGCCGCCTACCGTGGGCAGCATCGGGCCCTCGGCGGACATGGAGTTGCCCTTGCCGTCCGGCATCACGACCTGCAGATAGAGGCCACTGCCCGGGACGTCAAAGCGCGGATCCGGTGGCTGCTCGCGGATGTACAGCGAGCGGTCACGGGTGAAGTCGATGCCGGCCGCATACGCGGTGGCGTAGTTCTTCAGCCGCTCGCGCAGGTTGGCCTTCGCGGTATCGGCGAAGGCGGCGTCCAGCGCGTAGCCGGCCAGGGCCAGGAAGGCCACCAGGCCCACCGAGGCGGCCAACAGCTGGCGCGCCTGCAGTGAGCGCGGCCGCCAGCGTTTAAAGAACCACAGACGGCCGGACATCATCTATCGCCAGCCGCAGCTCAGCCTTCGTTGCGCGGAATGGCGAAGCGGTAACCGCGGCCACGCACGGTTTCGATCGGCTTGAGTTCGCCGTCGGCATCGAGCTTCTTGCGCAGGCGACCGATGAAGACCTCCAGCACGTTGGAGTCGCGGTCGAAGTCCTGCTGATAGATGTGCTCGGTGAGGTCGGCCTTGGAGACCAGTTCACCGGCATGCATCATCAGGTACTCCAGCACCTTGTACTCGTAGCTGGTGAGATCCACGTTGCTGCCGTTGACGCTGACCGTCTGTGCAGCAAGATCCAGCGCGACCGGGCCGCACTCCAGCGTCGGCTTGCTCCAGCCGGCGGCACGGCGCAGCAGCGCATTGACGCGAGCCAGCAGCTCTTCGACGTGGAACGGCTTGACGAGGTAATCGTCGGCGCCCTGCTTGAGGCCTTCGACCTTGTCCTGCCAGCTCGAACGCGCGGTCAGGATCAGCACCGGGAATTTCTTGCCCTCGTCGCGCAGGGCCTTGATCAGCTCCATGCCCGACATCTTGGGCAGGCCAAGATCGATGATGCCGACGTCGAACGGAACTTCGCGGCCCATGTACAGACCTTCCTCACCGTCCTGCGCAGCATCGACGGCAAAGCCTTCGCGCTTGAGCCGGGCTGCCAGTGTTTCCCGCAGCGGGGCTTCGTCTTCGACCAGAAGGATACGCATGAACTCTCCCTAGTGTCCTGGGTATGGCCCCATGGGGCCAGTGGGTAATGCAGATGACTGCGGACAACTATCCCTGTTCAGGGGTTATCGCCGCGTAGTGATGACATATCCGAGCGCGGCGTGCGGGGCTGTGAACGCGATGTCGCCGGATCGTCCATATAGCGGACGCGACCGCGGTCATCCATGTACTTCACCCGGTTGATATCGCGCCCATCGAAGGGCACGCGCTCGGCGCCAAGGATGTGTCCACCGGTAGTACGTTGAACCCGACGCACGGCATCGGACAGCGAGCGCTCCTGCGGACCGCCGCGTTCGGCCGTACGCATCATCTCGGCACGGGCCGCTTCCGGCGGCGGCATCTGCGCCCACGCACTGGTGGAGGCAGCTGCGCCCGTCGCCAGAAGGGCGAAGGCGGCAATGCGGCGGTGGCGGGTCACGGAGAACATCGGTCTGATCCTAGCGGAGCGCGGCTAAACGTTCAAAAGTTGTGAATCGGCAACCGCCAGCCTGGGCCGGCGCTTTACGAATCTTTAGCGAATTCTTGGTTTTAGCCAGTGAATCCGGTCTGAACTTTTCCGCCTGCCTCCCCGCTTTGTTCATCTAAGTGAACATTGGCGGCTAAACCGGGGTCCTTGTCAAGCTGACAAGGTGACGCGGCTCACGCCGCGACGCGCTCGGCCTGGGCACGGGTCACCGCCAGCGCCTGCTCGATCAGGTTCCAGTCGGCCCCGACGCGGTGCGAGCCTTCGCTCAGGATCTGGCGGAAGGCGCGCCCGCCCGGCTGGCCGTGGAACAGGCCCAGCAGGTGGCGGGTGATGTGCTTGAGCGCCAGCCCACGGGCCAGCTGGGCCTCGATGTAGGGCTGCATGGCGCGCAGCAGCGCCTCGCGTGACTGCAGCGGTGCACCGGTCTGGGCGGACTCCAGCTGATGCAGCACGTAGGGGTCGTGGTAGGCCGCACGGCCCAGCATCACCCCATCCAGCGCCGGCAACTGGGCCTGCGCGGCCTCGACCGTAGCCAGGCCGCCGTTGAGGACGATCTGCAACTGAGGGCGGTCGGCCTTGAGCCGGTGCGCCCAGTCGTAGCGCAGCGGCGGCACTTCGCGGTTTTCCTTCGGCGAAAGGCCCTTCAGCCACGCATTGCGGGCATGCACCACGAACATCGCGCTGCCGGCGTTGGCCGATTGATCGACGAAGTTCAGGAAGGTTTCGTAGTCGTTGTCGTCATCCACGCCCAAGCGGCACTTGACCGTGACGGGGATGTCCACCGCGGCGACCATCGCGCCCACGCACTCGGCCACCAAGGCCGGCTCGCGCATCAGGCAGGCACCGAAGCGCCCGGCCTGGACCCGATCGGAGGGGCAGCCGCAGTTGAGGTTGACCTCGTCGTAGCCCCACTCCTGCGCGATGCGCGCGGCTTGGGCCAGCAGGGCCGGATCGCTGCCACCGAGCTGCAGCGCGAGCGGATGCTCGCTGCCGTCGAAGCCCAGCAGACGCTCACGGTCGCCGTGGATCACCGCGTTGGCGTGCACCATCTCGGTGTACAGCCGTGCGCCCGGTGCCAGCAACCGGTGGAAGTACCGGCAATGGCGGTCCGTCCAGTCCATCATGGGGGCGACGGACAGGCGCAGGGAGGCGGCGTAACGCGCGGCGGCGTCGGTGGCGGGCTGGGTGGTCATCGGCTGCAGGCGCATCTGGATTCACTGGCATTGCCAGCGCAATCAATAGTTTACCCGCTTCCGATGAATGCTGCCCTTAGTGCGCTGCGGCACCCTTTCGCTCTGCCTTGTTGATCAGCCACGTCAACAAGGCACCGGGAATCAGGAACCCGGCAGTGACCAGCGCGCCGTGAACAAGCGTGGCAGACGGTTGGCCCAGCGTGGCGACATGCTTCATGGGCGACAACCACGGCGAGAGGTTGATGAAAGCGAGCGCCATCACCACCATCGGCCAGCGCAGGTCGACGCCCCGGCGCATGCTCGACAGGTACGCATAGCCTGCAAGTACCGCGACGAACAGCCCTTCGATGATCCAGGACATCGTGCCCAGCCTCCCCCACATCCCCATGCCCAGATGCAGGGTCGAGAAGGGATAGAGGGCCAGATCGGCGTTATGCATCGGCCAATCCGCGAGGAAATGCGAGAAGCAGGCGACGAAGGCGAATGCAGCGACCCGCTTGTCGTTGAGGAAAAACGCGCCCCAGACGCAGGACCACAGCAGCGCGGCGGCGAGCGAATGGTCCCAGTCGATGAAGGTCAGATCAAAGAACAGATAGGGGCCCGCCAGCAGGTTGGGCGTTACGTGGTTCCAGCCGAGAATGATGAAGAGGCCATCGAGGATGTCCAGGAATCCCACCCCCATCAGCAGGGGCAGCGTGGGGATCTTTGGAAATCGCGCCTTCAAGGCTAAACCAATCGCGAAGTGGCCTACGTACATGAATCACCTCCTGCTCTATCCGATGCGCAGATGATGCTCGCCAGGCGTGGTCTAAACTGTAAATCTTGAACAATTGGCCGACTGGATTCCAACGATGCAAGCCGATGGCACTCTCCCCAGCCACATCGCCGAGCGGTTCAAAGCCGCATCGGTAATGCGAAGACTGAAGGACGGGCAGCCACTGTTCGAGCAGGGCTCCCGCCCGGCCGCCATGTTCGGTGTTCTTGAGGGATGCGTCCGCGTCGGTGTTGAAGGTGAGGCGATGGATCACCGGCTGGTCGCCGTTCTGGGACCCTCCCAGTGGTTTGGCGAGGCACCGCTTCTGGATGCGAAGGCCCGCGCCTTTACCGCCGTCGCTCATGGCGAATGCCGCATTGCGACCGTTACGGCAACTGCATTTCATGCCTTGATACGGTCGGATAACGAGGCACTTCTTGCCGTCTGCCAACTCGTCTGCACGCGCTATCGCCAGACGATTGAATGGATCGAGGACACCACCCTTCGATCCTTCGAATGCCGGCTGGCGCGCACCGTGATCGGCCACTTTCCCCACTCCGGGTCCAGCGCGCTGCGCCTTTCTCAAGAAATGCTGGCGACGCAGCTCGGCGTATCCAGGCCAACGGTGAACCGACAGCTTGCGCAATGGTCGCGGCAAGGCCTGATCCGCGTGGGATACGGCAGGATCGACATTGTGGATCTGGCGGGGCTTGAGCAGCTCGCCCGCGCGCGATAGCGCGCTGGCAGTACACACGTGCAACCATGGCGGTAGACAATGCGGCTCTGCACCAACCCCGCCAGGCATCCATGCCCGCACTCCGCCTTCCCAGCTTCGACCCCACCACCGAACAAGGCGTCCTGCGCCTGTCGATCGCCGCCTCCTTGGCGATGGCTGCCGCCGCGGTGGCCTTCGGCCTGCTCGCCAATTCCTCGCTGATCATCTTCGACGGCATCTACGGCTTGATCGACGTGGTGATGACCTGGCTGTCGCTGCTGGTGGTGCGCCTGATCAGCCTGTCGACCCACGTGGATACCCTGCAGTCGCGCTTGAACCAGCGCTTCACCATGGGCTTCTGGCACCTGGAGCCGATCGTGCTCGGGGTCAGCGGCACGTTGATGATCGGTGCCGCCCTGTACGCAGCGGTCAATGCGGTGGACGCACTGATGTCCGGCGGACGCGAGATCGCGTTGGGGCCGGCGATCCTGTTCGCGGTGATCTCGATAGTGGCCGAAACCGGCCTGGCACTGTTCGTACGCCGCGCGAACCGGACGATCGGCTCGGACTTCATCGCGCTCGATGCGAAGAACTGGGTGGTCGCGGCGAGCATGTCGGCGGCGTATCTGGTCGCCTTCGTCGGCGGCTATGTGCTGGGTGGCACGCAGTGGGCGTGGCTGGTGCCGTACATCGATCCGGCGATCCTGCTGGTGGTCTGCCTGTTCGTGGTGGTGGCGCCGATGGGCACGGTGCGCCAGGCGTTGTCGGACATCCTGCTGATCACCCCGCTGGATCTGCAGACCCACGTGGACGAGGTGGCGCGCGATATAGTGGCCAGGCACGGTTTCCTGGAATACCGCAGCTACGTGGCCAAGGTCGGGCGCGGTGAGCAGATCGAGCTGTTCTTCGTGGTGCGCGCCGATGATCCACCGCGGGCGCTGATCGAATGGGATCGCCTGCGCGATGAGATCGGCGAAGCGCTGGGTGAGGAGTCGCCGGACCGCTGGCTGACGATCATGTTCACGACGGATCGGGAGTGGGCGATCTGAGCGACGTCGGCGTGCATCGCGTTATCGTTCGGTGGCCACACTGCCCTGTTTCCACTGCCGCGGCGACTGCCCGGTCTGCGCTTTGAACGCGCGCGACAACGCCGCTTCGCTACCGTAGCCCACATCGATGGCGATGCGCTTGAGCGGCTGGCCGCGGCGCAGCGCCTGCTGCACCAGGCGGGTGCGCCAGCCCTGCAGGTAATGACCGGGCGTACTGCCGATGGTGTCGCGGAAGCTGTCGGCGAAGGCGCTGCGTGACATGCCGGCGCGCTGCGCGAGCGACTCCAGCGTCCACTCGTCGGCGGGCGCTTCATGCATCGCCACCAGCGCGTGGCGCAGGCGCGGATGGGCCATGCCGGCGAGCAGGCCGACGCGGATCTGGCCACTCTCCATCAGCGCGCGCAGGATCTGGATCAGCACCACTTCAAACAGACGATCCAGCAGCGCCTGGCGGCCGCAGCGCTGCGCGAAGGCTTCTTCGAACAGCAGTGACAGCACCGGCTGGCCGCCGTACAAGCCCTCCAGCGGCAGGCACACGATCGGCGGCAGCGCAGCGGCGACCGGGTTGTTGGCGCCCCCTTCGAACTGCAGGTTGGCGCACGCGAAATCCGCGCCCCGCGTGGCATCGGTGACGAAGCGGTGCGCGAGCGGGCGCGGGTACAGCAGCACGCTGGGCGTGGTGATCTGCAGCGTGCTGCCATCCGGGTGCTCGACGCGTACATCGCCCTCGCGGATCAGGTGCAGTTGACCGCGCTCGCCGTCGGCTGGCAGATCGTTGATGCCGCACAGCGCGCCCGCGTGGAAGACCTCGGCAGACACCGCGAAACGGTCCAGCAGGGATTGCAGTCGGTCGACCATGGCGGACTCCAGATCAAGTTTTCTGGACGAAATGTTGCCACAAGTACGATGCGGGCGCGCACAGTACACCTGCCATCTGGCCCACCCTTTTCACTCCGCAGGAGATTCCCATGTCCATTGCCAACGTTCTGTATACCGCCCAGGCCACTGCCAACGGCGGCCGCGACGGCCGCGCCGTCTCTTCCGACAACGTGCTGGACATCCAGCTCTCCACCCCGCGCGAGCTGGGCGGTGCGGGCGGCCCGGGCACCAACCCGGAGCAGCTGTTCGCCGCGGGCTACTCGGCCTGCTTCCTGGGCGCGCTGAAGTACGTGGCCGGCCAGGCCAAGGTCGCCCTGCCGGCTGAAACGCAGATCACCGGCAAGGTCGGCATCGGCCAGATCCCGACCGGCTTCGGCATCGAAGTGGCGCTGGAAGTCTCGGTCCCGGGCCTGCCGCGCGAGCAGGTCGAAGCGCTGGTGCAGAAGGCGCACATCGTGTGCCCGTATTCCAACGCGACCCGCGGCAACATCGACGTGACGCTGACGGTGGTCTGATCCCCCCGCATGACCTGCCGTGGCGACGGGCACACATCCCCGTCGCCACCGTAGACTGGCCAGACGATCCTCACTGGCAAACGGACATGCACAGGATTCTGGCCGCGCTGTTGCTCAGCGGTTTTCTGGGGGGCTGCGCTACCGCTCCCATCGCGCCACCCGAGGCGATCGCCTCGAACGGGATGAACGCGCTGTCTCTCTTCGGCGGCGCCGGGTTCGTGCACGTGGTGACCGATCTGTATCTGCCCGGCACGGCTGCACCCGGGCTGCCAGAGACCTACGCCTGCCCTGACGCGGCAACCCGCATCCGGATCGCGGCCTATCCGCCGGCGACCCTGCCGGCGACCGATGCCTGCGCCCTGATCGATGCCGCTGCACGCCACGCGCAGCAGTGGTATCCCGAGCGACGCGCGGCCTATACGGCACTGCTCGTGCCCCACGGAACGCGCCTGAACCTGCGCACCCGATCGCTGCGCTTCCGCGTGCCGCATCTGACCTTGGCCATGCGCGTGTACGAATCGCGCGCGCGGACCGAGGCCAACCTCGTGGACCTGGTCGCGCATGAAACCTTCCACGCCCTGGGCTTCGCCGCGGGTGATCGCGGTGCAGTTGACGAGCGCACTGCCTACTACGCCGGTCTGTGCACGCAGCTGGCGGTCCTGGGCAGGATCCCGGAGGCTGCGCTGCCGGGTGCCCCGCTCGCCAGCGACAATACAGACGTGGTCGAGTCAGCCGATGCGGCGTATCGCGTGCGGCGCGAAATCTACGGGTGGTTGCAGGACGGGGAGATCCGTGCCGGCACACCCGGTGGCGAGCATATGCAGGCACGCTGCCGGGACTTGCCGCGCGCGCCGTCGACGGCGAGTGACCCGATAAAAAAATGGGCGGCTGCCTGACGCGAACGTCTGGCAACCGCCCATCCCACCGCGGTGGATCCCGTGGGCGTACCCATGGGATGCATCTTGTTCCGTTGCAACGACCAACGGTCGTTGCCTACCGGTGAAGCCGGATGTCGCCGGTTTCGATAGTGAAGTTGCCGGCCAGCGGCCGGCACTACCCGCTACTTGTCGTGCGTGATCAGTTGCACCACGCTGGAGAAATCCAGCTTGCCGCGACCGGCCTGGTGATTCATCGAATACAGGTTGCGGGCCAGCTCGCCCAGCGGGATCGAGGCACCGACACTCATCGCTGCTTCCACCGCCAGGCCCATGTCCTTGAGCATCAAATCGCTGCCGAAACCGCCGCTGTAGCCGCGCGAGGCCGGGGCGTTTTCCAGCACGCCCGGCCACGGGTTGCACACTTCGGTGGCCCAGCTGCGGCCGGTACTGACCGCCATCATCTGCGAGAGCACCTTCGGGTCCAGCCCGTGCGCGACGCCCAGCGCGATCGATTCACCGGTCACCGCCATGATCACGCCCAGCGCCATGTTGTTGCACAGCTTGGCGACCTGGCCGGCACCGCTGGCACCGACGTGGAAGATGTTCTTGCCCATTGCCTGCAGCAGCGGGCGCGCACGCTCCAGCGCCTCGGCTTCGCCGCCGACGATGAAGGTCAGCGTGCCGGCCTGGGCACCTGCGGTACCGCCGGACACCGGGGCATCCAGCATCTGCAGGCCACGCGCCGCGGCCGCTTCGGCGACCTTGCGGGCGGTGGCCGGGGCGATGGTGCTGCAATCGATGATCAGCGCGCCACCCGGGATATCGGCCAGCAGGCCATCATCACCGAGGTAGACCCCTTCCACGTGGCGGCTGGCCGGCAGCATCGAAATGACGATCTCGGCGTCGGTCAGCGTATCCAGCGCCGAGCTGGCGGCGGTGGCGCCGGCATCGACGGCGGCCTGCACGGCGGCGGGCACCAGATCGAACACGCGCACGGCGTGACCAGCCTTGGCCAGGTTGGCGGCCATCGGGCCACCCATGTTGCCCAACCCGATGAATGCAATACGGCTCATGCGTGGCTCCTTTCAGGGACGGTGGCACCGAGGTCGGCCAGCGGATGCGCGGCATCGGACCACGGCGAAACGAAGAAGGTGCGGGCCCACTCGGCCGTGGCGTCCGCCAGCGTGCGCGGCTGCCACTGCGGGGTGCGGTCCTTGTCGATCAGCAGCGCGCGGATGCCTTCGGCGAAATCCCCGTGGGCCGCCGCATGCAGTGCTGCGATGTACTCGATGCGGTAGACCTCGGCCAACGAGGCGCCCTCGGCCAGGTGCTGCAGCTCGAACGCGAGCCGCGCCGAGCCGGGCGCACCGGCGGCGAGCGTGGCTTTCGCGGTGCTCAGCCAGGGGTCGTCCGTCTCCAGCGCCAGAATCGCCTCGACGATCGCGCCGACGTCGTCACCGGCGCACAGCGCATCCACGGTGGCGGCATTGCGCAGCAATGGGCCGGTGGCCGCATCGCTGGCGTGTTGCTGCAGCAGTGCGGTCAACTGTTCGTGGTTGCGCTTGGCCTCGCGGCTCCAGTGCACGTCCGCCAGCGCATTGAACACGGTCTCGCGCTGTGCCTCGGCGATGTGGATATCGGCCAGGCCGGCGTAGATCGCATCGCCTGCATTGAGCGGCGCACCGGTCAGGGCCAGGAACAGGCCGCCGTGGCCGGGCACGCGCGGCAGCAGCCAGCTGCCGCCCACGTCCGGGAACAGGCCGACGGTGATCTCCGGGAACGCCAGCTTGGAGCGCTCGCTGACCACGCGGTGGCTGGCGCCGGACATCAGGCCGATGCCGCCGCCCATGACGATGCCATGGCCCCAGCACAGGATCGGCTTGGGATAGGTGTGGATCGCGTAGTCGACGCGGTACTCGACGTCGAAGAATTCAGCGGCGTAACTGTTGCCGCGGATGTCGGCCTTTCCGCTCTCGCGGTAGTCGACCATGCTGCGGTACAGGCTGTGCAGGTCGCCGCCGGCGCAGAAGGCTTTTTCGCCCGCGCCCTGCAGCACGACCAGCGCGATGCCGTCATCAACGGCCCAGGCCTCCAACCGCTCGCGCAGCAGATGTGCCATCGGCAACGAGAACCCGTTGAGGGTGCGCGCGGCGTTGAGCGTGGCGATGCCGATGCGCGTGCCATTACCGGCGGCGCGCTCTTCGAACAGCACCGGCGCCTCGTCCTGGGCGACGGCGGTGCTCATGCGTTCTTCCATTGCGCAGCGCGCTTTTCCAGGAAGGCGTTCACGCCTTCGGCCTGGTCGGCGCTGTCGAACAGATCGACGAAGGCCTCGCGTTCGGCGACCAGCGCCGAGGCGTGGGTACCGGTGCGGGTGGCCTGCACCAGCGTCTTGCACGCGGCGATGCTGGTCGGGCTCTGCTTGCCGGCCTTGTGCGCCCATGCAAGCGCCAGTGCCTTGGCTTCGCCCTTGCCCACCTTTTCTTCGACCAGGCCGATACGCAGTGCGGTATCCGCATCGATGCGCTCGCCGAGCAGGATCATGCGCTTGGCCCAGCCTTCGCCAACCAGACGCGGCAGGTTCTGGGTGCCGCCGGCGCACGGCAGCAGGCCGACGGTGGCCTCCGGCAATGCCACCTGGGCGTGTTCTTCGATGATGCGCAGGTCGCAGGCCAGCGCGCATTCCAGGCCGCCACCCATCGCGTAGCCGTTGATTGCCGCGATGGAGACACCACGGAACCCGGACAGGGCTTCGAACGCCTCGCCGAAGCGACGTGCAGCTTCGCGTGCGGCGGCCTTGTCGCCGGAGGCGAACTGCTTCAGGTCGGCACCGGCGGAGAAGAACTTCTCGCCATCGCCGGTGATCACCAGCGCGTAGATATCGCGGTCTGCATTGAGTGCGTCGACCAGATCGCGCAGCGCGGACAGGCTGTGCACGGTCCAGGTATGCGCCGGCGGATTGTTGAGGGTGATGACCGCGACGTGGCCATCGGCCTCGACCTTCAGGCCGACATGATCATGCTGGCGCCACTCCATCATCGCAGTTCCTCTTCAGTGTTGAGCAGGTGGCGGGCCACGATCACACGCATGATCTCGTTGGTGCCCTCCAGGATCTGGTGCACGCGCGAATCGCGCAGCAGCCGTTCAATCGGGTATTCACGGATGTAGCCGTAGCCGCCGTGGATCTGCAGCGCATCGTTGCAGATGTTGAAACCGGCATCGGTGGCGAAGCGCTTGGCCATCGCGCACCACACGTTGGCATCGCTGGCACCCGCGTCGAGCTTGCGCGCGGCGGTGTGCACCATCTGCCGGGCGGCGACCAGCTGGGTGGCCATATCGGCCAGCTTGAACTGCAGCGCCTGGAACTCCGACAACGCCTTGCCGAACTGGCGGCGCTCGCCCATGTAACGGCGGGCGGCATCCAGTGCACCCTGGGCAGCGCCCAGCGAACAGGCGGCGATGTTGATGCGGCCGCCGTCCAGGCCCTTCATGGCCAGCTTGAAACCGCTGCCCTCCTCGCCGAGCAGATGGCTGACCGGCACGCGCACGTTCTCGAACGTGATGCCACGGGTCGGCTGGCTGTTCCAGCCCATCTTCTCTTCCTTGCGGCCGTAGCTGATGCCCGGCAAATCGGCCGGCACCGCGATCGCGCTGATGCCGCCCGCGCCCGGGCCACCCGTACGCGCCATCACCACCAGCAGTTCGGTGGCACCGGCGCCGGAGATGAAGGCCTTGGAGCCATTGAGTACGTAATCGTCGCCGTCACGCACCGCGCTGGTTTTCAGCGAGGCCGCGTCCGAGCCGGCACCCGGCTCGGTCAGGCAGTACGAGGCCAGCTTGGTGCCGGAGGAGAGGTCTGCGCCCCACGCGGCACGCAGGCTCTGCTGGCCCCACTTGGCCACCATCCACGACGCCATGTTGTGGATGCTGACATAGGCCGCCGTGGACGGATCCACATTGGCGAGCTCCTCGATGACGACGGCGGCGTCCAGACGGCTCAAGCCGCTGCCACCGACCTCGGGATCCATGTACAAACCACAGAACCCGAGTTCCCCTGCCTTGGCGATCGCCTCGCGCGGAAAGATGCCCTCCGCATCCCATCGCGCGGCGTGCGGCGCCAGTTCGGCCTGGGCGAAGTCACGCGCTGCCTCTCTATAGGCCTGCTGCGCTTCGTCGAGTTCCGTCGTCATCGAGTGGCTCATGGTCGAACTCCGTTGTTGCTGTTGCTTACTTCAGGCTGATGGTGGTGTTGACGCCATGACCCAGCGTCTCGTCATCGAACCAGCGCGAGGTGATGGTCTTGGTCTGGGTGTAGAACATCACCACCTGCTTGCCGTACGGGCCCAGGTCGCCGAGCTTGGAGGCACGCGAGCCGGTGAACGAGAACAGCGGCACCGGCACCGGGATCGGCACGTTGATGCCGACCTGGCCGACGTCGATGTCTTCCTGAAACTTGCGGGCGGCCGCGCCGGACTGGGTGAACAGTGCGGTGCCGTTGCCGTTGGGGTTGGCGTTGATCAGTGCGATGGCATCTTCCAGGGTGTCCGCTTCCAGGATCACCAGCACCGGCCCGAAGATTTCCTCGTCGTACACGCGCATCCCCGGCGTCACGCCGGCGAAGATGGTCGGACCAACGAAGTTGCCCTTCTCGAAGCCATCGACCTGCGGGTTGCGGCCATCGAGCACCAGCTTGGCGCCCTGCTCCACGCCCGAGGCGATCAGGCCTTCGACACGCTCACGCGCGGCGCAGGAGATCACCGGACCGACGTCGGTACCGGCGACACTGCCGCCGCTGACCTTCAGCGTCTTGGCCTTGGCCACCAGGTCCGGCACCCACTCGCGTGCTTCGCCGACCAGCACCAGGGTGGAGGCGGCCATGCAGCGCTGGCCGGCCGCACCGAAGGCGGCACCGACCATCGCGTTGAGGCTCTGTTCCTTGTTCGCATCCGGCAGCACCACGGCGTGGTTCTTGGCGCCCATCATGCACTGCACGCGCTTGCCGGCCAGCGAGGCGCGGTTGTACACATGGGTGCCGACGCGGGTGGAACCGACGAACGAAACGGCCTTGATATCCGGGTGGTCGCAGATCGCGTTGACCACCTCTTCGCCGCCGTGCACGACGTTCAGCACGCCCTTGGGGATACCCGCTTCGAGCGCCAGTTCGACCAGGCGCATGGTGACCATCGGGTCCTGCTCGGACGGCTTGAGGATGAAGGTGTTGCCGGTGGCGATGGCCATCGGGAACATCCACAGCGGAATCATCGCCGGGAAGTTGAACGGGGTGATGCCCGCGCAGACGCCGAGCGGCTGCAGCAGGGTGTAGGTGTCCACGCCGTTGGCCACGTTGTTGGCCAGCTCACCGAGCTGCAGGTTGCCGATCGCGGCAGC
The DNA here is from genome assembly GCA_003484865.1 of Stenotrophomonas sp. Lineage (GTDB taxonomy): Bacteria > Pseudomonadota > Gammaproteobacteria > Xanthomonadales > Xanthomonadaceae > Stenotrophomonas. The sequence continues at coordinate 3,688 of DMZT01000463.1, read as the reverse complement.
GTGCTCGACCACTTCCAGGCCACGGAACACATCGCCCTCGGCATCCGGCACGGTCTTGCCCTGCTCGGCGCTGAGGATGTGGGCCAGCTCGCTCATGTTCTCGCGGATCAGCTGCTGGTACTTCAGGAAGATGCGCGCGCGGGTGCCGATCGGGGTCTTGCGCCAGGTCTTGAACGCTTCCTTGGCCGAGGCGACGGCGGCGTCGACTTCGCTGGGGGTGGCGAACGGGACCTGGGCCAGGACGTCCTGGGTGGCCGGATTGACCACGTTCTGCCAATGCGAGCTGGTCGATTCGATGAACTGGCCATCGATCAACATGCGGATACGGGGCGCTGCAACAGTCATGGACAATCCCGACGGGTCGAAAGTTGTTGGCATTATTCACAGTGCCACCCTCGATTTCCGGCCTGTATGCGCTTAATCTGGCCAATGCCCGCTACGATTCTTGTGAATTCTGTGAATAGCCAGCCCGTCCAACGCCAGATCGGCCTGCGCCTGCTCAAGCTGCGCGAGCAGCGCGGCTACAGTCAGCTGGCCCTGGCCAGGGCGCTGGGGCTGTCGGCCAGCTACCTGAACCAGATCGAGCGCAACAAGCGGCCGCTGACCCCGGCGGTGCAGGGCAAGCTGCGCGCCGTACTGGGCGACGTCAGCGAGCTGTTCGAGGTCGATGACCCCGGCGCGCTGCAGGAATCGCTGGGCGAGACCCTGCGCGACCTGGGCCTGGCCGATGTCAGCAGCACCGAACTGCGCGCGATGGCGGGCAACCTGCCGCAGATCAGCCGTGCCCTGCTCGACCTGCACCGCCGCCACCTGATGCTGCGCGAGCATGCCGCCGCGCTGGAGTTCCAGCTGGGTGATGTGCACGCCGGGCAGGCGTTGCCCGCGGGCGATCAGGTCCGCGATTTCTTCAACCGCATGCACAACCACATCCCCGAGCTGGATGACCTGGCCGAGCAGCTGTTCGGCGAATGGGGGCTGGTAGCCGGGCACGTGGCGCCGCGCCTGCGCCAGCTGCTGGCCGACCGCCATGGCGTGCTGGTGGAAGTGGGGCCGCTGCAGGCCGGGCGCGAGAAGCGCGTCTACGACGGCGGCAGCCGCACCTTGTGGCTGCCCGACTATCTGGAGCCGGGCCAGCAGGCATTCCAGATGGCCGCCGAGCTGGCGTTGCTGGGCTATGCGGCGCAGATCGATGCGGTGATCGCGCGCGCGGGCTTCGGCGAAGCGGAGCAGATCGCGCAGGCGCGGATCGGCATGTCCAACTACTTCGCCGGTGCGCTGGTGATGCCGTATGCGCAGTTCCTGCGCGCCGCCGAGCACAGCGCATACGACATCGATGCGCTCGCCCACCGCTTTGGCGTGGGCTTCGAGGCGGTCTGCCATCGCTTGAGCACGCTGGCGCGACGCAGCGCGCCCGGCCTGCCGTTCTTCTTCATCCGCGTGGACCGCGCCGGCAATGTCTCCAAACGGCATTCGGCCACCGATTTCCACTTCTCACAGGTGGGCGGCTCGTGCCCGCTGTGGATCGTGTACGAAGCCTTCAACCAACCGGGGCGGGTGCTGACCCAGACCGCACGCATGCCCGACGGACGCCGCCACTTCTGGCTGGCGCGGCAGGTCAGCAGTGGGCCTATCGGGCACGGGCAACCGCGCAAGACCTTCGCGGTGGCGCTGGGCTGCGACCTGCAGCATGCCGAACGGCTGATCTACACACGTGGGCTGGATATCCAGAGCCCGGGCAACTCGGTCTCGATCGGCCCGGGCTGCCGGGTGTGCCCGCGCGAGGATTGCATGCAGCGCGCGTTCCCGCAGCTGCCGGGACGCGGGTAGCGTCGACCGTTGGTCGACTTGCGTCCGATGCCGCGAGTGTTGGCACCGTTGCGAAGAGCAGCCGACCGACGGTCGGCTCTACCGGTCATGTGACGTTTAACGGGAAGCCGACCAACGGCGGGCAGGTCGGATCGGGATGCGGTCCATCGCCGACTCAGTAGATTGGCGTCACCTTCATCTGCGGCAGCGGACGCGGTGCGCCGTCGGTGAGGTCCGGCCCGAGGTCTTCCCAGGTCTGGCCCTGCTCGACCATGTGCCGCCACAGCTGCTGCGATTCGCGCCGTTTGTCTTCCGAACTCAATCGGTAGGACGGCGGCACCGGCATGCCGGTGGCCACACTTTGATACGCCGCTTCGTATGCCGCCACGCGTTGCGCGGGGTCATCGGTGCGTGCCACATCCAGCGTGTAGCGCTGGTAGGCCGAGGCCAGATTGCGCCAGCGGATCCAGTAATGGTTGGCGAAGGAAAAATCGCAGAAGCGCTCCCCGGCGATGCTGCCCTTGTCGGCGATGCGGCTGAGCACGGCCTGCGGCATGTCCAGGTTCATGCCGCCCTCGTCGCCCTCCAGCGCGACATGCACGATGCGGTCGCGGTAGCCCGGCGCGCGGGCCTGCAGCACATCACGCCAGTTCTGCATGGTCGATACGATCGAAAACAGGAAACCGGACATCTCCGCCGCGGCCATCGGCTGCGCGATGGCGTGGTAGGTGCGTTGCCAGCCATGGCGGTTCTCGGTGGGCAGGAACACGGCCTGCTCCGCGCGCGCATGCGCGTCGCCCTCAGCCACCATGCTCACGGCGTCGGCAGGCTGCGCGTAGACCAGATTGATGCCGAAGGTCGGCCAGCGCGGCAACGCGGCGTCGAACAGGTGGATCGGGAAGTTGCTGCTGATGCCGCCATCGGAGAACCAGCACACACGGAACGCGGTGATCACCGGGCCGCAGTTCTGGCCACCGCTGGTGAGCCCTTCCATGCTGTCGGCGACGTTGGTGTTGTCGCGCCGGGGTTCGGCATCGGCCACCGGCTCACAGCGGCGTTCGCGACGGGCCGGCTCATGCAGCGGCACCGCGCTGATCAGCAGCGGGAAGCTCAGGCTCATCCGCGTGGCGACCAGCACCGGCAGATCCTCGCCATCAACCAGGCGGTAGTAATCGCGCCCATCGACCTGTTGCGGAGGGCCCGCCCGTGCCATCAGCCACTCGACCACGCTGGCCGGAAACAGCTGCGCGAACTCCTCGCGCAGGAACCAGAAGTGCGCCGCGTTGAACGGCAACGTGCGCGGCTCACTGTGCGACACGCAGGTGGTGATCATCTGCAGCGTGATCGCATGCGCGCCGCTGGGCTCGCCGGGATAGCGCGGGGCCGTGTGCAGATCGCCGAAGGTCAATGGCTGGTCATGCGGCTTGCCGGCCAAGGCCTGCAGCTGGGTGTGCAGCCAATCCGTCAACGCCGGCGCGGAGGCGTTCGGCTGGGTGCTGCCATTGCACAGGCCGAGCAGGTTGCGGCGGGCGACGCGGGCAACGCGCAGCGCCGAGGCCAGTACACCGGCCCCGTAGGCGCACAGCAGCGAGGGCAGCAACGTTGCCCAGATGCCGTCGATGCCCCCTGCCAGATAACCGATCCCGAGCAGGCCGGCCAGTGAGACCAGCAGCTCCACCGGCGCGATGGCGAATACCGCGGCGAGCAGACAGGCGACCTTGCGCAGCAGGCCCGCCTTGCCGGTGAGCATCACCAGCAGGCGATACGCGGTACGCGCGCCATACGCCGGTTGGAACAGGCTGTGGATGAAGCCCTGCCGGGACAGCTGCGCGGACACGTCGGCCAGCCCCGGAAAGCCCACCGCCGCCGCTAGCGGCTCCCC
>DMZT01000464.1 GCA_003484865.1 Stenotrophomonas sp. | reverse complement strand
CCCCGCCGTCACGGCGGCCACCACCGGCCGGGCGCACATCGCGCTCACCCGGGGCCTTGGCCGGGGCCGGGGTGTCGTCCAGGCGCCGGGTCAGGGCGATGCGCTTGCGCGCCACGTCCACCTCCAGCACCTTCACCTTGACGATGTCACCGGCCTTGACCACATCACGCGGGTCTTTGACGTAGGTGTCCGACAGCGCCGAGATGTGGATCAGGCCGTCCTGGTGCACACCGATGTCCACGAAGGCACCGAACGCGGCCACGTTGCTGACCACGCCCTCCAGGATCATGCCCGGCTGCAGGTGCTTGAGCTCTTCCACGCCCTCGGCGAAACGCGCCGCCTTGAACTCCGGGCGCGGGTCGCGGCCGGGCTTTTCCAGTTCCTTCAGGATGTCGCGCACGGTCGGCACGCCGAAGGTGGCGTCGGTGAACTGTTCGGCCTTGAGCCCACGAAGGAAACTGCCATCGCCGATCAACGCCTTGATCGGGCGTGCCGTGGCGGCCACGATGCGCTCCACCACCGGGTAGGCTTCCGGGTGCACCGAGGACGCGTCCAGCGGCTGGTCGCCATCGGCGATGCGCAGGAAGCCGGCGCACTGTTCAAAGGTCTTGTCGCCCAGGCGCGGCACCTTGAGCAGGTCCTTGCGGCGCTTGAACGGACCGTTGTCGTCGCGGTGGCGCACGATGTTTTCGGCCACCGTGGCCGACAACCCGGACACGCGCGAGAGCAGCGCCGCCGAGGCGGTGTTGACGTGCACGCCGACCGCGTTGACGCAGTCCTCCACGCGCGCATCCAGCGCACGCGCCAGGCGGTACTGGTCCACGTCGTGCTGGTACTGGCCCACGCCGATCGCCTTGGGTTCGATCTTGACCAGCTCGGCCAGCGGATCCTGCAGGCGACGCGCAATGGAGACCGCGCCGCGGATCGACACGTCCAGGTCCGGGAATTCCTTGGCGGCAAATTCGGACGCCGAATACACCGACGCACCAGCCTCGCTGACCACGATCTTCTGCAGGCTGGTCTCGCCCAACGCCTTGATCACCTCACCGGCCAGCTTGTCGGTTTCGCGGCTGGCCGTGCCGTTGCCGATCGCGATCAGCTCCACGTTGTGCTTCATGCACAGCTGCTTGATCGTCTGCAGTGACTGGTCCCACTGCCGGCGCGGTTCGTGCGGGTAAATGGTGTCGGTGGCCACCAGCTTGCCGGTGGCATCGACCACGGCGATCTTGCAGCCGGTGCGGATGCCCGGGTCCAGCCCGAGCACGCTCTTGGGGCCGGCCGGGGCGGCCAGCAGCAGGTCCTTGAGGTTGTCGCCGAACACCGCGATCGCCTCGGCTTCGGCCTTCTCGCGGGCCTGGTTGAACAGGTCCAGCAGCAGGTGCATGTGCAGCTTGGCGCGCCAGGTCAGGCGGCAGGCGTCGAGCAGCCAGCGGTCGCCGGGGCGGCCGGCGTCGCGGATGCCCGCGTTGTGCGCGACACGGCCTTCGGCGTACAGATTGCCGGCCTCGGCATCGTTGCCCGGGTCCAGTTCCAGGAACAGGATTTCCTCGCGGCGTGCGCGGAACAGTGCCAGCAAGCGGTGGGACGGAATCTTCGCCAGCGACTCGGCGTGTTCGAAGTAATCGCGGTACTTGGCGCCCTGCTCTTCCTTGCCCTCGGCGACACGTGCGCGGATCACGCCGTTTTCGCCCAGCCAGGTGCGCAGCTCGCCGACCAGCGCGGCGTCTTCGCCCCAACGCTCCATCAGGATCGCGCGGGCACCTTCCAGCGCGGCCTTGGTGTCGGCCACGCCGTTGTCTGCATCGACGAAGGTGGCACCGAACACCTGCGGGTCCAGGTTTGGATCGGCCAGCAGGCCATCGGCCAGCGGCTCCAGTCCGGCTTCGCGCGCGATCTGCGCGCGGGTGCGGCGCTTGGGCTTGTACGGCAGGTACAGATCTTCCAGGCGCGACTTGGTGTCCGCACCGAGGATCTCGTTGCGCAACTCGTCGCTGAGCTTGCCCTGTTCGTCGATGCTGGACAGCACCGCGGCGCGGCGGTCTTCCAGCTCGCGCAGGTAGGTCAGGCGCGTTTCGAGGTTACGCAGCTGGGTGTCGTCCAGCCCGCCGGTGACTTCCTTGCGGTAGCGGGCGATGAACGGAACGCTGGCGCCTTCGTCCAACAGGGCGATGGCGGCGAGCGCCTGGGCGGTCTGGGCACCGATCTCATCGGCGATGGTCTGGGCGATCTGCTGTGCGAGCTTGATGTCAGGCATTGCTTCCGGCCGGAGCCGCTTTGCGGAAAGAACCCATTCTGGCGATGCGCGGCGGCGGGGGAAAGCCGTTGACAGGCCGGGCCGAACCTGTCGCCCCGTGGCGATGACCACACGAGGGGTCATGCATTCACGCCGGCATCCTGCGTGGGGCTGGGATGCCGGCGCGGGCGCCCGCGACAACCGGGCACCTCCGCGGGATCGCTGGCTTACCGGTAATGCACGGCCGCGCGTTGGTGGACGATGTCGTCCTGCATCGACTCCAACGCCATCACCCGCACCTTGCCTACACCCTGCAGTTCCATGAACCGCTCGGTGTAGATCTCCGGACCCAGCTCGGTATCGGCCTGGGACTTGCTGAAACCATGGGGCACCAGGCCCTTGTCGCCATCCTTGCTACCACCGACATAAAGAACGATTGCCATGTGATGTGTTCCTCCAGAAAAACGGTTGCTCATACAGCGCTGCAAGCTTACCCCGGTAAACCTGACTGGTTCGTCATGCAGGCTAATAACGTTTTTTTGCATGCAGATGACGTCGCGTTGTCGACGTTTTTCTTACATGGATTTAACGCGGAGATAACCTCACTGCGCATCACGACGTGATGGCCACCAGCCCCGCCCCTGCAGTGCATACACATCGGCCGCGCGCTCGAACGGGTTGCGTGCACTGACCCCACCGCACAGCAGGTACACCGGCAGGTAGAGCGGCCCCAGCACCAGATACTGGTAGACGTGCGCACGCTCGTGGTCGTGCAGCCCGATCACCGGCTCGGTGGCGTAACCGGCCTGGTGCGCATACGTGCGGCACGGCACGTCCAGCACCGGTCCCGTGTGCAGGATGACGTTGCCCAGCGTGATCGCTCCGCCCGGCCCCCACGGAAATTCGCGGAACACGATCGCGCAGTCGCGCCCGTTCCATGACGGACGCGCACCGGCCAGCATCCCGGCGGTGCCGGCGGCCAGGCCGATCAGGGTGTTGGGTGAGGTCCACAGTGCGCCAAGCCCCTGCAGCGCGCGCAGCAGCACCGGTGACAGGCTCAATCGGCCTCGTTGGGGATCAACAGCCACAGGATCAGGTAGACCAGGATGCCGGGGAAGGCCGCCGAGCCGATCGAGATCAGCACGAACAGCACCCGTACCAGGGTGACGTTCCAACCGTAGCGATGCGCGATACCGCCCATGACGCCGGCGATCATGCGGTCGTTGAGCGAACGGGACAGCGGGCGCGGCGGTGTGTTCATGCACGGGGTCTCGTTCCGGAATGCGCCGACTCTAGCGCGAACCGTGTCTACGGGGTGCGTTGGCGCAGGGCCTTCAGCCGCGCGCCGAACCACACCGCGGCGGTCTGTTCCGGCTGGCCCGGACAGGCGATCCGGTAGGGCTTGCCGCTCAGGCTGCTCTGGCTGGCGGCGCGTTCGATGAACTGCTCGGCCGTGTCGACCTTGTCCTTCTTGAGCAGGTAGTCGTACTTGCGCTGCAGATGGGCCCGCGCCTCGGGCGCATCGTGCCAGCTGCCATTGCGCTGGAACCGGCAAGGGGAGCCGTCCAGCGCGCCGATCAGGCCGGCGATCTCGCGGCGGGCGGTTTCACCGGGTGCGGCGTGGGCGGTACCAATGCCCAACAGACCCACAGCCAGCCAGAGAAGGCGAGGACGCTTCATTGCGAACGCTCGTTCAACCAACCGGTGATGGTTGCGGGCACTTCGCGCTGGGCCCGCCCGGAGACATAGATACCGATATGGCCCCCGCGGAAACTGCTCTCGGTGTAATCCGCGCTGCCGATCCGGCCGCGCAGCGCGCGTGACGCATCGGGCGGGACCAGATGGTCCTGCTCGGCATAGATGTTCAACACCGGCAACGTCACCTGCCGGAGGTCGACGGTTGCGTCGCCGATGCGCACGCCGTCGTGCATCAGGCCATTGCCCTGGTAGAACTGCTTGATGAAGTCACGGAACGCTTCGCCGGCGAGATCGGGCGAGTCGAAGATCCACTTCTCCATGCGCAGGAAATCTTCCAGCGCGTCCTTGTCGTCCAGGATGTCGAGCAGCCCCACGTACTTCTGCACGTTGAGGCGGAACGGCTTGAGCATCAGGTAGCTGGCATTCATCAGATCGGCCGGGATGTTGCCCAGCGTGTCCACCAGCAGGTCCACGTCCACCTGGCGCGCCCAGTGCGAGAGCATGTTGTCCGGCGTGTGGAAATCGACCGGGGTGACCATCGTGATCAGGTTGGCCAGCTTGGCCTGGCGCAGCGCGGCATAGCACAGCGCGAACACGCCGCCCTGGCAGATGCCGAGCATGTTGATCGGTTCGCCGCCGTTGTGCGCCTGCAGGTGATCCACCGCGCCATCCACGAAGCGCAGGAGGTAATCCTCCAGCGTCTGGTAGCGCTCGGAGCGGTCCGGGTAGCCCCAGTCCAGCACATACACATCGTGGCCCAGAGCCAGCAGCTTCTGAACCAGTGAGCGGTCGGTCTGCAGGTCGACCATGTACGGCCGGTTGACCAGCGCGTAGACGATCAGCAGCGGCGTGGCGTGCACCGGCGGCTCGGTGCCGACAAAGCGGTACAGCGTGACCTTGCCGTCGCGCCAGACTTCCTCGCGGGTGGTCACGCCGTAATCGACATCGTCCACCGCAGGCAGCAGCTTCAGGCCATCCATCAGCTTGCGCTGCATGGCCAGGGTCTCCTGCAGGAGGTCTTCGGCATTGAAGCCCAGGGGGCCCTTCATGCGCTGCGTTTCCTTGGCTTGGTGGGTTTTCCGGCGGCCTTGGTGGCCTTGGTGGCCTTGTTGGGGTTGGCGGTGGCCTTGGTGGGGTTGGCTGGCCTGGAAGCGCGGGTTGTGCGCTTGCTCGCGGCGGCTGGCTTCACTGCAGCCTTGCGCACCTTGGCCGTGCTGGCAGGTGCCGCACCCGCGGCTGCGCCAGCGGCCATGCGGCGCACCAGCCGCTCCAGCTCGGCGATCCGGCGATGCGCTGCATCCATTTCGGTGCGCGTCGGCAGCCCAAAACTCTCGGTCAGCCGTTCGATCTCCTGCTGGGTGGCCGCGCGCAGCCGCATCTGGGCATTGCCCAGCGAGGCGTACACCGCCTGGAACGGCTCGGACAGCGCAACCTTCGCATAGGCCTCCTCGGCCGCATCAATCCACAGATCGAACATCGCCCGCGCGCTGGTCAGCTGGTTGCCCGGCTGCTCGTGCTCGGCCAGGCGCTGCTCGAACAGGGTGAACGCATCGTCCAGCGCCCGCTTGATCTGATCCACGTAATCGCGCGAGTGCGCCTGGTAGTCCTGCTGGGCCCGCAGCAGCGCCTGCCAGCGGGCCTGGTGCTCACGGCCGGGACCAAACGCCGGGCTCTGCAGCCATGGTCCGAGCTGACGCTGCAGGGTTTCCAACAGCTGCAGCAGGTCCGGGCCCTCGGTGTGGGTATGTCCGCGTGCGCCCTGCAGCATCCACTGCAGCAGCCCGTCACCCTGCCCCAGCACCGCCGTGCGCCACGCCTGCGCCACCTCGGCGCTGGTGGTGTCGCGGCCGGCAAACTGCGCGGCCACCTGCTGCATCGTGCCGTACCACCCACCGGCCTGTTCACGGAAACGGTGCACGGCCTCGTCGGCCGGGCGGCTGGCCGCGTTGGGCATCATCTGCGCCCACCAGTCGATCGCCTGCTGCCAGTTGCCCTGCCCCTCGGGGCCGGCGGTGTGGCCGGGCGGTGCCGCAGCGTGCCGCAGGGCATCGCCCCAGGCACTGAAATACTGCCGCGCCAGGGCTTCTACATCGCCTGCGCCGCTGCCGCTGCCCGCCGTGGTCATGACCGTCCTCCCGTCTCGGGAAACGATGATAGCAATGCCGCGCTGCCCTGCCTCACGGCTTGGGGATGCGCAGGGTCTTGCTGATCATCAGCGAGCCGGACAGCGCGAACAGCAGCACCAGCGGGTGCAACTGCCACGGGCCCAGCTGCCACTGGCCCAGCCACAGGTCCGCGCCGGTGGCCCCGACGCTCGCCGCCACGGCCAGCACCACCACCAGCGCCAGGCTGGTCGGGATCGGGGTGCCTTCGAAGTACGGCACCTTGTCGCCCTCGCCGGCCAGTGCTTCGGCGGTCACGTTGTAGCGGGCCAGGCGGCTGACGCCGCAGCAGACGAAGTAGCTCAGCACCAGCCAGTCCCAGCCGCCCTGCATGCCGCAGGCGTAGGCCAGTGCGGCCGGGGCGACACCGAAGGAAATGATGTCCGACAGCGAATCCAGCTCACGGCCCAGCGTGGAGCTGGATTTGCGCCAGCGTGCGATGCGCCCGTCCAGCGCGTCGAAAATGAAGGCCAAGGGGATCAGGGCCATGCCGAACAGCAGATAGCTGCGTTCGCCATCCTGCAGATAGCGCATGGCGGCAAAGACCGCGCCGGTGCCACAGAACGCGTTGGCCAAGGTGAACCAGTCGGCCAGGTGGAACTCGCGCAACATCGAGAAGTGACGTTTCATGAAGGATCAGGTGGCGGCAATCGCAAGAGAGTACCGCGAGCGGCCCGCGCCGGGACAGCGTTCCCTACGCCACCGTACTCCAGCCTTACCGCGCGGTTCACGCCGGCACGACCTGCGGTGAATTTTTGGCCACCCATCTTGACAGCGAGCACCGGCGGGGGCCGACGCGGCTTATCCACAAACTTGCCCACGAGTCATCCACACCCCCTGTGGACAACTCCGTCTCAACAGAGGCGACGATGGTGATTTCCTGATCACCGATCCTCATTGCCGCGGCGCGATCCCTTCACACGTGCGCCCATCGGTGCCATCAGTGGGCTAAGCTGGTGGATGGACTCCGCCGCCGCCAGGTCCTGCCGCCCACCGACAGGAGTCTTGCGCGTGCTTTCCCCCGACCATCTGGCCGCCCAGTTGCGCCACCCGCACGGTGAGCACGCGCTCGTCGTGGCCGAATCGATGAACCGCAGCAACGGCGACCTCAACCGGGCCGCCATCGCCCTGCTGTCAGTCACCCCCGGTGAACAGGTCCTGGAGATCGGCCCGGGCAATGCAGCCTTCGCACCCGATCTGCTGCGTACACCGGACAGCCGCTATGTGGGCATTGACGTTTCAGCGGCGATGGTCGCGGCCGGCACTGCGGTGCTGGCCACGCATGGGCTGCTGGATCGTGCCGAGGTCCACCTGGGCGATGCCCATGCCCTGCCCCTGGAGTCGGCCTGCATCGATGCGGCGCTGGCAGTGAACACGCTGTACTTCTGGGACGAACTGAAATTCCCGTTCGCCGAGTTGGCGCGCGTGCTGCGCCCCGGCGGCCGGCTCTGCCTGGCCTTCGGCGATGCCGCTTTCATGCGCACGCTGCCGTTCACAGCACATGGGTTCCACCTGCACGAGCTGGCCGAGGTCGAGCAGGCCCTGCGCAGCGCTGGGTTGACCGTACAAGGCTGGCGCGCCCATCACGAAACCGGGCGCAGCAACGATGGGCGCGAGGTGACCAAGCACTTCCACCTGTTGCTGGCCCGCCGGTAATACCGGCGCTGGCCGGCACTACAGCCGGGTGTAACTCCAGGACTGCATGGCGCCATCGCGGTACGGCATCACGCCATGAAAGGCGCGCGGCTCATCGTCGAAGACCAGTGGCAGGAAGCTGCGGTCGCCTTCCCATAGCGGAAGGCCGTCGATCTTGTCCACGTCCACCCACTCCAGCGTGCCCTCCGGATTGGAGGTCAGCGGCGTGCCGGTAAAGTCATCGATGACGAACACGAAGCCGAACCAGTCCTCGCCGTTCTTGCCGAAGCCCGGCCAGCTGATCGTGCCGCGCAGTCGCATGGTGCCGCACTCGATGCCGGCCTCTTCGCGGATCTCGCGGCGCATGCAGGCAGCGGCGTCTTCATCGCGCTCCATCTTGCCGCCCAGGCCGTTGTACTTGCCCAGGTGCAGGTCACCGGGGCGGGCGTTGCGGTGGATCATCAGCACTTGCTTGCCGTCGGCGGACAGCACGTAGCCCAGGGTGGCCACGATGGGGGTATAGGGCATTTCGCACAGGCTCGGGAACACAGACCCCCGATTATGCGCGATCCGTCCGGGGCCGGCTCAGGGCACCACGCTGGTGCGGCGCGCGTCGGCCGGTGCCGCCACCGCGCCATCGCGGAGATCGGAAGAGCG
>DMZT01000075.1 GCA_003484865.1 Stenotrophomonas sp. | reverse complement strand
AAGGGGGAGAGAGGTCCCTCCGGCGCCATTGCCTCGTTGTGCGGTGGATCAGTACTTCAGGTTCTGCGACCAGTAGGTCTCGATCTGCTTGACCAGGGTGTCCGGCAGCGGGACGTAATCGAGCTGCTTGGCCTGCGCATCACCGCTCTTGTAGATCCAGCGGAAGAACTCCTGGGTGGCCTTGGCGTTGGCGACGTTCTTGGGCTGCTTGCGGACCAGGATGAAGTTGGTGGCGGTGATCGGCCACGCATCGGCGCCCGGGGCGTTGGTCATGACCAGGTAGAAGTCCTTCGCGCTGGCCCAGTCGGCGCTGGCCGCAGCGGCAGCGAAGGAAGTGTCGCTCGGCAGCACGATCTTGCCCGAAGCGTTCTTCATCGCAGCGTAGGACATCTTGTTCTGCAGCGCGTAGGAAAGCTCGACGTAGCCGATGCCGCCCTTGATCTGCTTCACGTAGGCGGCAACGCCTTCGTTGCCCTTGCCGCCGATGCCGACCGGCCACTGGACCGAGGTGCCTTCACCGACCTTGGTCTTCCACTCCGGGTTGACCTTGGAAAGGTAGTTGACGAAGTTGAAGGTGGTGCCCGAACCGTCCGAGCGGTGCACGACGGTGATCTTGCCGTCGGGCAGCTTCACGCCCGGGTTCAGCGCGGCGATCGCCGGGTCGTTCCAGGTCTTGATCTTGCCCAGGAAGATGTTGCCCAGGGTCGGGCCATCGAGCTTCAGCGCGCCCGGGGCAATGCCGGCCACGTTGATCACCGGGACCACGCCGCCGATCACCGACGGGAACTGGGCCAGGCCGGCCGCCGCCAGTTCTTCCGGCTTCAGCGGGGCATCGGAGGAGCCGAAATCAACGGTCGCCGCCTTGATCTGGGCGATACCACCACCGGAACCGATGGACTGGTAGTTGACCTTCTTGCCGGTCGCGGTGCTGTAGTCGGCCGACCACTTGGACATGACCGGGTAGATGAACGAGGCGCCCGCGCCGGTCACATCGGCGGCGTTGGCGGCGAACACGGACGACGCGGCGAGGACGGCAACAGCGGCGCGCGACTTGAAGGCGTGGATCACGGGGTGGCTCCTGGGATGGATGAAGGTGCGGGGTGTCCCGCCCGGTGCTCATTCCATAACGGTTCGATGACAGCGCAGCGTCTGTCATATGACCACCTCGTGACACGCCTTCTGGAAGGGGTGTCACAACGGCTGCAGCGCCTCCGGGACCGCGTAGCGGCGGCCGTCGAAGCGCAGCACGTGGCGCTCGCCTTCCACCGGCGTGTCCTGGTCGCGGCAGCTGTCACCGTCCATCCAGCTGTGCGTGGTGACCCGTCGCTCGCGCAGGATGAGGTCGGCCAAGCCGTGTCTGCCTTTGGGCCCAACGGCCACGGTGCGCGTCACGTCGATGGAGTCGCCGGCGCAGCGGGTATCCCACTCGGCCTGGAAGCGACGCAGCAAGCGGCTGAGCGTCTCCGGTGCCAAGCGCAGGTAGCTGGCGATATCCATCCGCGACATGGTGAGCTGCCAGCGGTTCGCGGCGTACCCCCGCGCCGCCATGCGGTCGGCCATGTCGATCAGGAACGCGGCCAGCCGCTCGTCGGCCATGCTGTTGCAGGCCAGCTGCGTGGCGCGCGCGATATCCCGGCTCATCAACCGGAACAGTTTGGCCTGCAGCGATGGCATGCGTGTGGCCAGTTCGGCAATCTCATGGAACGGCAATCGGCACAGGGTCACGGTGTCGAGTGCGATCGCATTGCAGGGATAGCGTTGCTCATCGATGGCGCTGAGACCGATGAAATCCCCCGGCATATGGAAGCCGAGCGTCTGCTCGCGCCCGTCGCGATCGACGGCGTACGTCTTGACCATGCCGAGGCGGATGACCGTGATGTACTGGAACGGATCGCCCTGCCGGAACAGCAGACCGCCGGCATGCACCGGCGCGGTGTGTTCGACGCGCCGCTCCAGCTCCTGCAGGTGTGCAGCGGCGAGCACACCCGGGAAGCACTCCGGGGCCACTGGACAGGAACAACACGCCCAGCAACGCGCCGACGGCGTGCCAGCGATGATGCGCATGATCGTGGGTCTCCTGCGATGCTGCGATGGCCGATTCATACTGTTTTGAGTGGCCCGGTTGTGCAATATCCAGGGGCCAGTATTTCTACTGGTTTGATCTGCTTGCACCTGACCGCACCGCGCATCCGGACTGAAGCATTCAGTCTGCGCCCGATAGGACGCTGTCACGCGGCGCACGCCCCATATCGCCGCTGCGCCCGCAGCCGCCTAGGTGCCAGTAATGGCCCAGGTGATGAAACCGGTGGCGACCGCGCTGACCGCCAGGCCGATCAGGAACAGCCAATCCGCCAGGCCTTCCAGGAACTGGTTGCGCTTGCGCCGGCGGGTGCGCAGCGCCCAATACGCGCTCAGGCAGGCGCCGAGGTAGATCAGCGAATTGATGCTGAGCAGATCATCGCCGAGGGTGTCGACCTGGCGCAGCCCGGCCACATGACCTGGATCAAGCCGACGCGTATTGCCGGACCAGCCGACCGTATTCAGCGGTCTTGACCGGCCGGCCGCAGGCGGCAGTCAGACCACCGCACCGATCTGGAACATCGGCAGATACAGCCCGAACACAGTCACCAGCGCGCCAGCCAGCATCGACAGCACGCCCAGCACGGCCGCCAAGTGGGGGCGATACAGACCGCCTGGACCGCGAAACCACTGCAGCAGCACCAGCAGCGGCGCGATCCAGGCCCAGCCATACCCGTGGATCAGCGCGCGCGTGAGCCACGGCAGCGCCACGCCGAAGCTGGTGAACACCTCCTGGAACTGCGGCACCACGAAGAACCCGATGGCGGTCATCACGATCGCGGTCAAGCCACTGCTCAGCACGCCCACCGCCAGCAGGCCGTAGCCGCGCGAAGCAGGCGGGAGCGCGGCTCGTGCCGCCACCGAGTAGGGATTGTTCATCGTCAACGCGCCTGCGCCCGCGCAATCGCCGCTTCGGCCAACGGCACCATCTTCGCGTAACCGGCCGGCGTGGGATGCACGCCATCGGCGGCCATTTCCGGGTCGAGCCCGCCGTCTTTGTTGGTCATGGCCGTGTGGTAATCCAGATAGACCAGACCCTGCTCCTCCGCGTAAGCACGCAGCGCCCGATTGAGCGCCGTCACTTTGCCCGCGGGCTGCACGCCGGGTTGCCACGGGTAATCGCTGACCGGCAGCACCGAGGCCAGCACGATGCGGATGTTGTGCGCCTGCGCCAGTTCCACCATCGCGTGCAGGTTGTCTTCGATCATCGCCTGCGTGGTCGGCCCGGTATTGCCGGCGATATCGTTCGTGCCAGCGAGGATCACCACCAGCGCCGGTTTCAGCGCGATGACGTCCTGCTGGAAGCGCAGCAGCATCTGCGCTGTGGTCTGCCCGGAAATACCGCGGTTGACGTACGGCTTGCCCGGGAAGAAACGCTCGCTGCCGGTCGGTCCCCAACCTTCGGTGATCGAGTCACCGTAGAACACAACGCGCTTCGTCCCCGGCGCGACCGGTGCCAATGCGGCATTCTCGCCGCGGTAGCGCTGCAGCTGTGGCCAGTCCAGCAGGCGCTGCTGCATCTCCGTGATCTGCGCGGGCGTTGCCTGCTCGGCAGGCACCCGATACAGCAGATTGGTCGCAGGTGATTCCTGCGCGTGCGCACTCGGATGCAGGGCGCACGCGGCGAGCGTCGCGGCGAACATGGTGGAACGGATCAAGGCGGTCAAAGCGCGGCACTCCGGTGGCGGCAGGCCGACAGTCTCAGCGATCGGCGACCAGGGAAACAAGCTGCGCTGCGACGCGATCAAACGGGCCGATGTCGCGCGTGGCCCGGCTCATCGCCACCGCACCCTCGATGCTGGCGATGATCATGGTGGCAATGCCGTTGGCCTGCTCGGGCGAGCGGCCACCGCGGGCCAGCGCTTCGGTCAGACGGGCTTCCCAGCGCGCAAATACCTCGGCCGCGGCCCGTCGTGCATCGTCGGGGGCATCGTCGATCGGCTCTTCGACCGCCGCCGCAAGCACCGGGCACCCCACGTGGAAATCCGAACGGATCAAGCGTTCGCGCCACGCTGCCAGGAACAGGTACAGCCCATCGGGGGCCGCTCCCTGCAGGCAGGTATCGAGCAGCGCATCCACCTTGGCGCCCGCCAAGGTCGTGGCTTCGGCCAGGACCTGCTGCTTGCCGCCGGGGAAGTGGTGGTAGGTGGAGCCGAACGGCGCCTGCGCGCGCTTGGCGACCTCACGGACGCTGGAGGCATTGAGTCCGTAGGTGGCCAGCATTTCCGCGGCCGCAGCCACGACGCGCTGCGGTGCATCGGAATGACGTGCACTCATGAGCCGGACTCCTTGCTAAGACGAGTGTCATAGATTAGCGTATTTCGATTATGACACCTGTTATAGATGAGCGTCCCTGCCCATGAATCTCTGGTTCCGCCTCCTGTTCCTGCTGCTGTCCTCGCCATTCCGCCCGAAGTTGAGCGCGCCGTTCGCGGTGTCGCGCTTGAACTTCCGGGTGCTGCCCAACGACATCGACAGCAACCTGCACATGACCAACGGCCGCTATTGGACGATCTTCGACCTGGGCCGGCTGGATCTGGTGTTCCGGATGGGCCTGGGCCGGGTGGCATGGCGCTCCAAGTGGGCCCCGATCGTCAGCGGAGGCAGCATCCAGTTCCGGCGGGAGCTCAAGCCGTTCCAGCGCTTCGTGCTGGAAACCCGTTTGGCCGGCTGGGTCGGCACGCGCATCATCATGGAGCAGCGGGTGCTGATCGGCGAGGAGGAAAAGGTCGCCACGCGTGCCCTGCTGATCACCGGCATCTACGACCGCCGGCATCGCCGGTTCGTCTCCACCGATCAGATGATGGAGGCCATCGGCGCGCCCATCGTGCCTTCGCCGGAACTGAGCAAGGCCGCGCAGGCGTTGCTCGCGGCGGAAGTAGCGATGAAAGAGGACTGAGGCTCGCGCTGGTCGCGCAGTGACGGGAGCGCTCAGGCGTTGCGCCAGGGAAGGATCTGCGCCTTGGTCATCATCGTCTGTTCGATCAGGCGCAGGCACTTCTCCCCCGGGCTGACCAGATACCACTGCTCGCTGTTGCGCAGTAGCGGCAGGTCCGCGCGATGATCGGTGTAGGCCGTGCGCCACGGCGGCGGATACCCGCGCTCGGTCAGCATGGGAATCTTGTTCTCACCAATGCAGTGGTTTTCGCTGACCCAACCGCCGACACACGGCCGCAGGGTCGAGGCGACCAGCGGTACGTCCTTCAGACCTTCGCGTTCCAGCAACGCGCGCGCCAACGGCTCCCAGCAGCCGGTGGCGATGACAATCTCGTCGCCCTGGGCAAGATGGTGGCGCAGTCGTTCAACGCCCTCAGGCAGGAACACAGGCTCCGGGCCGGCGAATACCTCGTCGGCATGCGCCACGGCAAGCCTGGCCAGCGCCTCGCGGCTGCGTCCGAACGTCGCCATCCACACGGCGAAACGTACCGGCCTCCGTCGCGTGCGCGGTAGTGCCCAGAGCGGCGCCAGCACCGGCAGCGCGAGCACCACACCGGCCATCCGCCATGGCTGGCGTCGCAGCAGACATTTGAAGAACCGGCTTGCCGTTTCCCAGCGGGTCAGCGTCAAGTCGAAATCGAACACCACCACGTTTCGGTGCGACATCCGTATCAGCTCCTTTCAGAAGACGCCTTGCACCAGCAGTTTGTCGTCATCGGTCGGTGTGAGCACCAACCCGTAGGCCTCGTTTCCACGATGGAAGCCTGCCGAGCAGATCGCGTCCCAGCCCTGCCCGCAATCCACCTCGGGATGCGCGGCGAAGACGGGGTCACCCTCATTGTCCGGCGCACCGGCGATCCAGCCCGCTGTGAGCAGCAATGCCTTGGCCTGCGCGTACGGCATGCCGACGGTAATACCGATCTGCGTCCAGGCTGCGGGCAACGCCGGGGCATCAGCGGCATGCACGTGGCCGGCGAACAGCAGCAGCAACAATGACAGGAACATCGGTTTCATCGGCATCACATCATGGGTGCGGCTGCACAGGATAAAGCGCGGGGCGCGCTGCGGGACGTCACTGCGCCTGTCAGCTCAGAACCCATCCAGCGTCCGCAGCAATGAGCCGAAGGTCAAATAGAACGAGTCGTGTCCACCCTGCGCGCGCCCATACCCCAGGAACACCGGCCCAAGGAACGTATCGGCACCGACGAACACGCTGCCCGCGGTCTGCATGCCATCAAGGCTGACATCCTCACGGCGTTGCCAGAATCCGCCCCACTCCACACTGCCGCCGACGTACAGCGGGATGGTGAGCAGAGAGTCGGCGTGCGCGACGCGACGGTAATACACCACCCGGGCCAGCGCGGTCTGCGGCGCGAAGATGGATTCTTCCGGGTACCCGGACAGATTGCCCAACCCGCCCAGGAAGCCGTAGGTGGCCAGCAGATCGTCGCCGCCGTGTGCCGAGGAGGCGCGCAGCCCCCCCAGCCAGCGGTTGTGGCCGTGCGCCCATGCCCCATCCCACTGCCCCCGCGTCACCGCCGCCGAATTGTCGGTGCCGAGCGCATCGAGATAGTGCTGGCGCGTCAGTGACACGCGCTGGCCGCGACTGGGGAAGGCCGAGCTGTCGATCGAATCGTGGCGCAGCTGCCAGCCGACGCTGCCCATGTCCGCGCGGTAATTGCCCAGCTCGGTCGGGTTGCCGACGTCCAGGCGCAGGCGCTCACGGCCGCGCTCGCCGAACAGCGCGATTTCCCAATCCGGATGTGGCGAGTACGCCCAGCGCAAGCCGCCCAGCCACTGGCTGTAACGGAACTCGGCGAGTGCGCCGCCGCGCATCAGCGCCAGGTCCAGATCGGTGGCGCGGTATTTTGCGTAGGTGGACAGCGCGTGCCGGCCACTGCTGCCGAACGGCCGGTAGTACTCGGCGAACGCCTCTTCCACTTCGCCCAGCCCAAGGCGCAGCTTGAGCTCGGCGCCCTGCTCGCTGAGGCCGGTCCGGGTCAGCTCGGTGATCAGCTGGTAGTTGCTGCTGCCGTCGAAGTCGTCGGACAGGCGCAGCGCGAAGTGCAGGAAATCCGGGCCCCAGCGTTTGTCCTGCGGTGCGAGCACCAGGCCCTGCTGCCCGTCGCGCTCTTCCAGCCGCCACTGCACCTGCTGGTAGCGACCTTCGCCGTAGGCCGTGGCCACCTTCTGCTCCACGCGGTCCGGCGCCAGCGGCTGGCCGACCTCCGGCTGCAGCCGCTGCTCGATATAGCGTGCGGTACGTGTCTTATCGCGCAGCACATCGATGAAGGCCACGATCGGCGTTTCATACGCCGGCGGCCGATGCTGGCGCTGGAAGGCGGCGTAGCGAGTATCGTCCACCTGGAAGCGACGAACCGCCGCGACCTCAGCCTGCGCCGCCTGCTCACCGACACCGACGGCCTGCGGCGAGCGGTTGAAATCCTGGCTGCCCATGTCGCCCAGCGGCGGCGTGATCAGCAGATCCTGCGGGCCGAGCGTGGCCAACTGCGCCAGTACTTCGCGCTGCATCAGTACGCTGGCCATCTGGTGACTGATCGCCAGGGGTGAATCCAGCTGCGCCTCGGTCATCAGCGGCGAGCCGACCCGCGACACGATCAACCGCTGCGCTCCCAGCCGCCGCGCTTCATCGATCGGGACGTTGTCGACCACACCGCCATCGACCAGCAGATGATCCTCATAGCGGACCGGCGCGAACACGCCCGGCACCGACATGCTCGCGCGGATGGCCAACGCCAGGTCGCCCTGCGCGAACACCACCTTCTCGCCGCTGACGATATCGGTGGCGATGGCCCGGAACGGAATCGGCAAATGATCGAAGTCGCGCACCTGCCAGGTCGGCAGCAGCAGGCGGCGCAGCAGCATCTCCAGCTTCTGACCCTGGATCAGGCCCTGCGGGAACGCGATCTTGCCGTTGCTCAGGCCGACTTCGACGCCGCCCAGCAGGCGCAGGTCATCTTCCTTGCGGCGCATGCTGCGCTCATCGCGTGGCGGTTTGTCGCGCAGCACCTCGGCCCAGTCGATCCGGTCCAGCACCGCCTCGATCTCATCGGCGGTGTAGCCGGAGGCATACAGACCGCCGACCACCGCGCCCATCGAGGTGCCGACGATGCAGTCGATCGGTACGCGCTCGCGCTCGAGCACCTTGAGCACGCCGATGTGGGCCGC
Source organism: Stenotrophomonas sp. (assembly GCA_003484865.1). Lineage (GTDB taxonomy): Bacteria > Pseudomonadota > Gammaproteobacteria > Xanthomonadales > Xanthomonadaceae > Stenotrophomonas. The sequence goes on along the minus strand of DMZT01000075.1, from coordinate 10,659 downwards.
GCCGCGGGCACCACCGCCGCCGAGCACCAGGCAGGTGCGGGGGCGGTCGGGATCCTGCGTTGCCGAATCAACGGATGCTGGAGCGGTCTGCGCCACCGCCATGAGCGGGGCGCACGCCAGCGCTGCCAGGACGAACAGCCAGCGGCTGCACCCACGCCGCGTGGCAGTACCGGTGGGTTGTAGTGGTGACTGCTGCATTCGATCCCTCATTCCCCGGTCCACGCCCCCTGGTAATCCCACGAAGAACAGGGCGTTGGCAGCCCGGATCGTGGTGCGGTGACGGCGCCGACGACACCGCTGCCCGCCGTTCCCCACGACTGGATATCCATGCCTGCGTCCTTGTGGTCTGCCCCGAGTGTAATTCCATCACCCGCCCGGAACGCAGAACGGCCGCCCATCGAGGGCGGCCGTGGGTCTGATGCGAAGCGCAGCTGACTGATGAACGGCGCTACCGATGCCTCACCTCAGTGCTTGGCCGGCGGCGCATTCTTCACGTAGGTATCGAACCAGGTCAGCATTTCCGACACCAGCTGCTCATTGGATTCCAGCGCGGTGTACCAGTGCGGTTCGTGCGGCAGCATCACCAGGCGGGTGGTGCCCCCGTTGCCGCGGATCGCCTGGAACAGCTTGCGCGACTGGAACGGCTCGGTGCCCGGGTTGGCGTCATCCTCGCCGTGGACCAGCAGCAGCGGCAGCTTGATCTTGTCGGCATAGAAGAACGGCGAGGCCTTCAGGTACACGTCCTGCGCCTGCCAGACCGAACGGCGTTCGTTCTGGAAACCGAACGGGGTGAACGTCTTGTTGTACGAGCCGCTGGTGGCGACGCCGGCCTTGAACAGGTCGGTATGCGCGATCAGGTTGGCGGTCATCAGGCCACCATGGCTGTGACCGGTGACACCGATCCGGTTGCGGTCGACCACGCCCAGGTCCACCGCCTTGTCCACCGCAGCCTTGGCATCGGCCTCAAGCTGTTCCAGATACGTGTTGTAGGCGGTTTTCGGGTCGCCGACGATCGGGAACGAGGCGTTGTCGATGATCGCGTAGCCGGCCAGCAGCATCAGCCGGTACGGCGCCAGGCGGGTGAACGTCTGCTGCGAACCAGACACCTGTCCTGCCTGCGCGGCGTTGGCGAAGTCAGCCGGGTACGCGTACAAAATCGCCGGGACGCGCTGGCCTTCCTTGTAACCCGGCGGGGTGTACAGGGTGAACGACAGGTCCACGCCGTCGGCGCGCTTGTAGGTGACCAGGCGCTTCTTGATCTGGCGCACTTCCGGGGTTGGATCCACCAGGTGGGTCAGTGCGTCCGCTTTGGACACGAACTGCGCTTCGCCCGGCGTGGCGACGGCGACCCGCTCGCCCAGCAGGCGCACGAACGCATTCGGCGCATCGGTCACCGATTGGTGCCACGTGATCAGGTGGCCCGGGAGGGCGCTGAAGCCGATGAACTGCTCATAGGCATCGGCATCGCTGCGGAACAGGCGCTCGGTTTTCAGGCTGTCGAGGTTGAGGGCATCCAGAAAGGGACGATCCCCCTGCGGCGAAGCGCCCTGCCCGCGCAGGAACACGCTATTGCCTTCCTGGCGCACCACGTAGGCGCCGGTGGGCAGGCGCTGGTACACGAAATTGCCCGGGTCCTCGTACAGCTCATCACTGGAGAGATCCCACAGCAGGCGACCTTCCTGCTTCGGGTTGTCCACGTTGACGATGCGGGTCTGGCGCCAGTGGCGGTTCTCGTCGTTCTCGTCCAGGAAAGCGACGTCCGGCTGCGCGGTCCACGCCAGGCCTTCGAAACGCTGCGTGGTACGGGCGATCTCGGTCGGTTTGGCAGTAAACGGCGCCTTGAGCATCAGCACCCGGTCACGCTGCGGCACGGTGACTTTCCAATCGCCCTTGTCCAAGGCTTCGGCATACACCAGCGTGGCCGGATCGGTCGCGCGCCAATCGAAATCGCGCGGGCCTTCCGGTACGCCGTGAACCGGGACGCGGTCGGCCAGCGGCAGGCTGGCGATCGGCGTGCTGCGGCCGCTGGCGATATCCAGCACCGCCACGTCATTGGCGAAACGCTGGTAGGTCACCGCATGCGAGAACGGCGCCTTGAGCGTCCTGGTGAGTACGTGCACGCCATCCGGCGCGGCCCCGATGCTGTCCAACAGCGCCGGGGCACTGACGGTACGCACCGTGTTGGAGGCGGTATCCACCACCGCCAGCTGCGATTGGCCGTAATAGGCGAACAGCGCTTCATCGTAGGCACTGGTCAGCGTATCGCGGGCCTCATAGGTGCTGCTCTCACCGGCAGTCCCCAGCGACTCCTGGATGTCCGGGCCGATCGCACCGTCCGCCGACGGTGCCGGGCCCTGCCTGGCGGGAACCAGCTTGACCAGCAACTGCTGGCTGCCACCGAGCCACTGCACGGTGCTGCCGAAGATCGGGTTGAGCGCCACGTTCGGCACCTGGCGGACCTGGCCGGTGGCCGCATCGCCAACCCACAGCTGCACGCTGTCATCGGCCACGTTCTGGAACGCAAAGCGCTGGCCATCGGCCGACCATTGCGCCATGCCGGCGCACCCGTTGGGCAGCGCCACCTTGGTGGAGCGGCCGGTGGCGGTCTCCACCACGGTGAAGTCGCCCACGCACGGTGGTATGCCGTAGCCACCCGGGGTGTCGTGGCGACTGCGGTTTTTCGGCTCCAGGCGCACACCGGCCAGCTTCAGGTACGGCTGGGCAACGCGGGTGATCGAAGGATAGGTCTGCGTGGTGGTCAGCAGCAGGCGCTGGCCGGTCGGATCGACACTGGGGGTCGGCGGCGGCGGTGCCTTGAGCACCTTGAGCAGGCTCTCCGGTGGTGTGGCGTAGCCACTGGCATGGGCGGGCATCGTGCCCAGCGTGGCGAAGGCTGTCACGGTGAACGCCGTGGACCAGAACGTACGAGCAAGCATGCGTGTCCCCTTGGATATGGTGGGAGCCGGCACGGCAGGGTCGTCGGTCGGCACGTCTCGAATCTAGCACTGCCGTCCTTCCCGAAGATGGGCCAGAAGAAATGGCCGGCGGCTTTTCACCTGATCCGGCAAAGCCTGCCGCAGGCGGCCATCGAGACCGGTATCGCGGTGCGGTACCCTTGTCGTTCAACTGCTTCCAGGTGCCCTGCCGTGCGGACCGTGCACGCCCTCCGATATGTCACCCCGCTGCGCGAAGGCGGCTCCCTGCCCGCCGTGGTCGAGACCGACGACGACGGCATGGTGGTGCTCAAATTCCGCGGCGCCGGCCAAGGGCCCAAGGCCCTGATCGCCGAACTGATCGCAGGTGAAATCGCCCGGACGCTCGGCCTGCCGATTCCGGAGATCCTGTTCGTCGAACTGGACCGCGAGTTCGCGCGGACCGAGCCGGACCCGGAGATCCAGGACCTGATCCGCGCCAGCGAAGGCCTGAACCTGGGCAGTGATTACCTGCCCGGCGCGATCAACTACGACCCGGCCGCGATGCAACCCGACGCCGAGCTGGCCTCGAAGATCGTGTGGTTCGATGCGTTCACCAGCAACGTGGACCGCACCGCCCGCAATCCCAACCTGATGGTGTGGCATCGCAAGCTGTACCTGATCGACCATGGTGCAGCGATGTACTTCCATCACGATTGGGCCAGTGCCGGCGAGGCCTGCAAGAAGCCCTTCGTGCTGATCCGCGATCATGTACTGCTGCCCGTCGCCACGCAGATTGCCGAGGTCGATGCCGGTCTCGCGGTGATGCTGCCCGATGCGGAGATCGAGCGCATCGTCGGCCTGGTGCCGGACAGCTGGCTGGTGGACGAACCCGCCTTCGACAGCCCGACCGCCTACCGCCAGGCGTACATCGATTACCTGCAACACCGTCTTCGCGTCCGCGCCGCCTTTGTCCAGGAGGCCGTCCGTGCCCACACTGCACACGTATGACTATGCGGTGATCCGCGTGGTGCCCCGCGTCGAGCGCGAGGAGTTCATCAACGTCGGGGTGATCGTGTCCTGCCCGGGCGCCAAGCACCTGGAAGCGGCGATCGAGCTCGATCTGGAACGGCTGCGCGCCTTCGCGCCGGCCCTGGATATCGAAGGCCTGCAGCCGTGGCTGGATGCCATCGTGGCAATCTGCCGCGGCGACGCGAACGCAGGCCCCATCGCGCAGTTGCCCGCGCGCGCACGCTTCCATTTCCTGACCGCCAAGCGCAGCTCGGTGGTGCAGATGTCGAGTACGCATGTGGGCCGCACCGCCGATCCGTCAGGTGTGGTGGCGCATCTGATGCGGAAGATGGTGCGGGTACCGGCGTAGCGCGTCGATCCTGACCAGCCACCGGGCAGAGCCCGGTGCTGTGTCACTGGCATTGCGGGCCGCGCGAACCGCGGCCCTGCCCCTCACCCCTTCGGCAGCGCGTAGGCGATCACGTAATCGCCTGCCGGGGTTTCCATGAAGTGGTGGCCGCCGGCCATGATGACCACGTACTGGCGTCCGCCAAACTCATAGATCATCGGGTTGGCCTGGCCGCCCGCGGGAAGCTTGGCATGCCACAGTTCCTTGCCGGTCTTCAGATCGATCGCGCGCAGCAGATCATCGGTTGCCGCCGCAATGAAGATCAGTCCACTGGCCGTCACTACCGAGCCCCCATTGTTCGGCGTACCGATTTCGATCGGCAGGCCGGAGCGGATGCCGAAGGGCCCATTGCCGCGCGCACTACCGAACGGGCGGTCCCACAGCGTCTTGCCGGTGCGCAGGTCGACGGCGCGGATGCCGCCGTACGGCGGCTGCTTGCACAGCAGCTTGGTGAACGGCAGGCGCCAGCCGGCGTTGACGTCGATGGCATACGGCGTGCCCACCTGCGGATCCCCCGCGCCTTCCGCGCCGCCCTTGTCCGCTTTGACGTCCTCGCGCGGCAGCCAGCCCAGCTTGTCCGCCTTTTCGCGCGGCACCAGCCGGTTGTAGTTGGGCATGTCGTTGTAGTTGGCCACGATCACGCCGCGGCGCGGATCCACGGCAACGCTGCCCCAGTCCGAGCCACCGTTGTAGCCGGGATATTCGATGGAATGACGGTCCACGGTCGGCGGGGTATAGAAGCCTTCGTAGCTGGCTTCACGGAACTGGATGCGGCACACCAGCTGATCGATCGGGGTCATGCCCCACATGTCGCGCTCGGTGAGGTCCGGCTTGCGCAGCGTGTGATACAGCGAGAACAGCTGGGTCGGCGAACGCTGTTCCGGCTCGACGCCACCGGTGGGCACCTTGCGCTCTTCGGCCGGGGTCAGCAGCTTGCCGGTGCGGCGGTCGAGGATGTACATATCGCCCTGCTTGGTGGGCAGCAGCAGCGCCGGGACCTTGCCGGCGGCGGTCGGGTAGTCGATCAGGGTCGCCTGCGAGCCCATGTCGTAATCCCAGACATCCTTGCGCACCGCCTGGAAGTGCCAGGCCGGCTTGCCGGTGTTGACGTCGATCGCCACCAGCGAGGTGGCGTACCTGTTTTCGTTTTCGGTGCGCGAACCACTCCAGTAATCGCCGGCCGAGTTGCCCATCGGCAGGTAGACCAGGCCGAGTGCGTCGTCGCCGGTCGCGGTGGTCCACATGTTGGGGGTGCCGCGGGTATAGGTCTCACCCGGCGGCGGTGCGCCGTTGCGCTCCGGGCGGACCATGTCCCAGGCCCAGCGCAACTTGCCGGTGACGGCATCGTAGGCCTGGATCACGCCGGACGGCGCGTCGCGGCGCTGGCCATCCAGCACCTGGTGGCCAGTCACGATCACGCCCTGCACGATCGCCGGCGGTGAGGTGATGGAGACATAGCCGGCGGGGCTGTCGCCCATGCCGACGGTGATGTCGACCTGGCCGTTGTTGCCGAAGCCCGTGCACGGCTTGCCGGTCGCGGCATCGACTGCGATCAGTCGACCATCCAGGGTGCCTTCGATGATGCGGGCGGCACAGGCGCCGCGCGGCACCTGGGTCAGCACCGGCACGCCACTGGGGACGGCAAGATCGGCGGCGACATCGTTCAGCGCGGTGTCCTGCGCGGTAGCCGGCACTTCGTAGTAGGAGACGCCACGGCAGGCCGCGGTGTAGGGAATGGACTTGTCCTTGACCTTGGGGTCATAGCGCCAGCGCTCGGTGCCATCGGCGGCGTTGAGCGCGACCAGCTGGTTGCGCGCGGTGCACAGGTACAGGCTGTCGCCGACTTTCAGCGGCGTCGTTTCCGCGCCCCAGCGCTTCTCCGGCAGATCCCCGGTGCGGAACAACCAGGCCTGTTCAAGCTTGCCGACGTTGTCCGGGGTGATCTGCTGCAGGGGCGAGAAGCGCGTGGCGGCATTGTTGCGGCCATAGGCGGCCCAGTCGCCATCGACCGGCCGGTCGGCCGGCTGCAGGGGCGCATCGGCGGTCGGGGTCAGGCCGGTGCTGGTCATCGGTTCGGGAAACGCGCCCTGCGCGGCCGTGACGCCGTGCGGCACGAAGGCCAGGGTGAAGGCGGCGACGAACACCAGCGCGAGCACGCCGGCGATGCCACGCGAGACCTTGCGCGAAACCGGACGATCCAGCGTGGGCAACAGCAGCGACAGCACGAAGCCGATGGCCACGATCAGGCCCAGGCGCGGCACCCAGCGCCAGTAATTGCTGCCCGACTCCCACCACGTCCACAACAACGTGCCGACGAACACCAGCGCGAACCACAGTGCGCCGCTATAGCGGCCCCGCCACAGCTGTACGCCGGAGATCAACAGGCCGACACCGGCCAGCACGTAGTACCAGGAACCACCGAGGCTGGCGAGCCAGGCGCCCCCCGCGGTGAATACAACGCCCAGCAACAGAATGACAATTGCCAGCACAGCCACCAGCCAATGGCGGCGGTGGCGGGTCTGCGTCGTGGTGGACATCGGTTTCTCCTGAAGCGCGAAGATCGCCGACGTTGCTGCCGGCCCCGCGGCTCTTATCCCACCGGGGTCGTGAACGTTGCGCGTTCTTTGCAGCGGTCGCCAACGTCGGCACAGCCGACGATGAAACCCGGCAAGTCCCTGCCCTCCAACGAAAAACGCCGGCGTAAGCCGGCGTTCTCCGTGTGACTCCCACTGGCAGGCTTACGCCTCCGGCGGTGCCACCACCGGGCTGGCCTCGACGGCTGCCGGTGCCTCTTCTTCCACACCCTCGTCCAGCGAAGCGTCCATGCGTTCAACGGCCTGGAGCTTCTCTTCCTTGGACAGTCGGATCAGGGTCACGCCCTGGGTGTTGCGGCCGACGCGCGAGATTTCCGAACCACGGGTCCGCACCAGGGTGCCACCATCGGAAATCAGCAGCACTTCGTCGCGCGGCCCCATCAGCACCGCACGCACCAGCTTGCCGTTGCGCTCGGTGGTCTGGATGCCGATCACGCCTTGGGTGCCACGGCCCTTGCGCGGGTAATCCGGCAGCGGGGTGCGCTTGCCGTAGCCGTTCTCGGTCGCGGTCAGGATGTACAGCGCATTGTCGTCGTCAGCCCCGTTCTCGATCACGGCATCACCGCTGTCGATCACGGTCTCGTCGACCTGGCTCTCATCCTCGTTCTCGTCTTCACTGCCGCCCGCACTCTCGGCCACGATCAGACTGACCACTTCCTCGCCCTTGGGCATCTTGATGCCGCGCACGCCGGTAGCGGTACGGCCCATCGAGCGGACCTTGTCCTCACCGAAGCGCACGGTCTTGCCGTTGGAGGCGAACAGCAGGATGTCGCGCTCACCGTCGGTCAGGCCGACGCCGACCAGCGCGTCCCCCTCATCGAGGTTGATCGCGATCTTGCCGCGTGCCAGACGGAACGCGAACTCGCTGAGCGGGGTCTTCTTGACGGTACCGTTGCGGGTAGCGAAGAACACGAACTGGCCTTCGGCATACTCACGCACCGGCAGCACGGCCTGCACCCGCTCACCGGCTTCCAGCGGAATCCAGTTGATGATCGGGCGGCCACGGGCGTTGGAACCGGCTTCCGGCAGCTGATGCACCGGCAGCCAGAACACCTTGCCTGCGCTGGTGAAGGTCAGCAACGTATCGTGCGTGTTGACCAGCCACAGCTGTTCGATGAAATCCTCTTCCTTGGTCGACGCCGCGCTGCGGCCACGGCCACCGCGGCGCTGGGCCCGGTAGGCGCTGACCGGCTGGCGCTTGGCATAGCCGGCGTGCGACAGGGTGACCACCACGTCTTCCGGGGCGATCAGGTCGAGGATGTCCAGGTCTTCTTCGCTGTGGCGGATCTCGGTGCGGCGTTCGTCACCGAACTCGGTACGCACGTTGATCAGCTCTTCGCGGATGACCTGCAGCAGACGGTCGGGATCTTCCAGGATTTCAATCAACCCGGCGATCACTTCCAGCAGCTGCTTGTACTCGTCGGTCAGGCGGTCCTGCTCCAGCCCGGTCAGGCGGTGCAGGCGCATTTCCAGGATCTGGGTCGCCTGGATCTCGGTCAGCTGGTAGCCGCCCTCGAGCAGGCCCACACCCTTGGGCAGATCATCCGGACGCGACGCTTCGGCACCGGCGGCGCCCAGCATCGAGCCGACCAGGCCCGGCTCCCACAGGCGGGCGAGCATGCGTTCGCGCGCTTCGGTGGGGTTCGGCGAGGTCTTGATCAGTTCGATCATCTCGTCGATGTTGGCCAGCGCGACGGTCAGGCCTTCCAGCACGTGCGCACGCGCACGCGCCTTGCGCAGCTCGAACACGGTGCGGCGGGTGACCACTTCGCGGCGGTGGCGCACGAAGGCCTCGAGCATCTGCTTGAGGTTCATCAACTGCGGGCGGCCATCGACCAGCGCCACCATGTTGATGCCGAACACCGACTCCATCTGGGTCTGCTGGTAGAGGTTGTTCAACACAACTTCCGCCGACTCGCCACGCTTGATCTCGATGAAGATGCGCATGCCGTCCTTGTCGGACTCATCGCGCAGTTCGCTGATGCCTTCGAGCTTCTTTTCCTTGACCAGCTCGGCGATCTTCTCGATCAACCGGGCCTTGTTCACCTGGTACGGGATCTCGGTCACGATGATCGATTCGCGGCCGTTGTCGGCCACTTCGACCTCGGCCTTGGCGCGGATGCGCACACGGCCACGACCGGTCCGGTACCCGGCAACGATGCCGGCGGTGCCGTTGATGATGCCTGCGGTCGGGAAGTCCGGGCCCGGGATGAACTCCATCAGGCCATCGACGTCGATCTCGGGATTGTCGATCAGCGCGATGCAGGCGTTGATCGATTCGGTCAGGTTGTGCGGCGGGATGTTGGTCGCCATGCCCACCGCGATACCGGCCGAACCATTGACCAGCAGGTTCGGGAACCGGGTCGGCATGACCGTCGGTTCCAGTTCCTTCTCGTCGTAGTTGGGCTGGAAATCGACCGTTTCCTTCTCGATGTCCGCCATCAGCTCATGGGTGAGCTTGGACATGCGGGCTTCGGTGTATCGCATCGCGGCGGCGGAGTCGCCGTCGACCGAACCGAAGTTACCCTGGCCATCGACCAGCATGTAACGCAGCGAGAACGGCTGCGCCAGACGCACCAGCGTGTCGTACACCGACTGATCGCCATGCGGGTGGTACTTACCGATGACGTCACCGACGATACGCGCCGACTTGAAGTAAGGCTTGTTGGCGTGCGCGTTGAGTTCACTCATCGCGAACAGCACGCGGCGATGCACCGGCTTGAGGCCATCGCGCGCATCCGGGAGTGCGCGCCCCACGATCACGCTCATCGCGTAATCGAGGTAACTCTTGCGCATCTCGTCTTCCAGGTTGACCTGGATGATTTCCTTGGCGGTTTCTGCCATTCGGGTTCCGTTGTCTGGTAGCGGTCCAGTCCGTCACGACCGCCCTTTCGGGGCGGTTGCGCCGGAATCTCGATTAACCGTTGGATTCTACCACAGCAGGCCATTTCCCGCCCGCTTTTACGGGGGTTTTACCGGCAAGAATCAGGAACTTACGGGAGCGTTGCCGGCCGACGGGCGCCCGGGCCGGAGCCCTGCCGACCCACGCCCGCCCATTACCCCCCGAACGCGGCCTGCATGTTCGCCGTGGTCGGGTTCAGGATCACCCCACGCTCGGTCACGATGGCACCGATCAGGCTACCCGGGGTGACATCGAACACCGGGTTCCAGGCGGCGATGCCCTCGGCCACGGTGCGGGTGCCGCCCACGCCGTACAGCTCGCCCGGGTCACGCTGCTCGATCTCGATCTGCTCGCCGTCGGCGGTGTCCATATCCACCGTGGAGGACGGCGCCACCACCATGAACTTCACGCCGTGGTGGCGGGCGGCGATGGCCAGCTGGTAGGTGCCGATCTTGTTGGCGGTGTCGCCGTTGGCGCAGATGCGGTCGGCGCCAACGATCACCCACTGCACCGCGCCGGTCTTCATCAGGTGCGAGGCCGCCGAATCGGCGATCAGGGTGGCATCGATGCCATCCTGCTGCAGCTCCCAGACGGTCAGGCGCGCGCCCTGCAGCCACGGCCGGGTTTCCCCGGCGAAGACCTTGGCGATGCGGTGCTGGGCCATGCCGGCGCGGATCACGCCCAGCGCGGTGCCGAACCCGGCGGTGGCCAGCGAGCCGGTGTTGCAATGGGTCAGCACGCCGCTGCCCGCCTCGATCAAGCCAGCGCCCAGCGCGCCCATGTGACGGTTGGCGGCCAGGTCCTCCTCGGCGATCGCCTGGGCCTCGGCGG
>DMZT01000338.1 GCA_003484865.1 Stenotrophomonas sp. | reverse complement strand
GGTTGGCGTTGAGAATGGATTCGATGCGCGAGCGCAGGGCGGGATCAAGGGACATGACGGTCAGGGTCCGGATATGCGAACCGCCTATTCTACGCGGCATGGCATCATGGGGCATGACCGTACCGGAAACGTTGTATCGCATTCCCCGCCGCCCCTGGCGCTGGCTGCCGTGGCTGGTGCTGTCGCAGCTGCTGGTGGTGCTGGTCTGGGCCGCCTGGGGCTGGCGCTACGGCCTGCCGCTGATGGTGGCCACGCATGCCCTGTTCATGGTGCCGGTCTTCCTCCCCAACAGCCGCTTCTACGCCCCCGTGCTCAGCCGCCTGCCCGGGGATGCCCGCAAGGTGTGGCTGACCATCGATGATGGCCCGTCGGCGGAAACCCCGGCGGTGCTCGATCTGCTGGACCGCTACGAGGCCAGGGCGACCTTTTTCCTGGTCGGTGAACGCGCGCAGGCGCAGCCGGACCTCGTCCGCGCGATGCTGGCCCGGGGGCACAGCCTGGGCAACCACAGCCACCGCCACCCGCAGACGCGTTTCTGGCGGCTGGGGCGACAGGCCATGGCCGCGGAGATCGCGCAATGCCAGCAGGCCCTCACCGCGATCGCCGGCACGCCACCGCGCTGGTACCGCTCGGTGGTCGGGATGACCAATCCATTCGTGGCCCCCGCGTTGAAGCAGTGGCAGCTGACCCGGGTGGGCTGGAGCGCGCGCGGTTTCGACGGGGTGGAGTGCACGCCCGATCAGGTGGTCGAACGGATCACCCGTGATCTGGCGCCGGGCAGCATCGTGCTGCTGCACGAGGGCGCCGCACATGGCCACAACCTGGCCATCATCGAGGCGGTGCTGCAGGCGGTGCAGGCACGTGGCCTGCACGCCGGGCTGCCGGACTGAGGCCGAGGGCTACGCCGGCGGGAGTGCGGGGATCAGCTCAGGGAGCCGATGATCATCAGCAGCACCACACCGAGGATGCTGCCGATCGAGATCACCAGGCCGAGGATCGCGAACACGCGGCGGCGGTCTGCCTGCACTGCACCGGCAACGCCCAGGCCAAAGGCCACCAGCTGCATCAGGGCCGTGCACATCAAGCCGAGGCCGACCAGGATCGCCGACATCGAGGTCTCCTCCATGCCGCCGGGCGTGGTGGTCTCGATGATGCCGGCGATGACGATCAGGCCCAGCATCAACACGGCACCGCACAGGGCGGTAATGAACGCGGCAATACCCATGCCGGAATGAGGGGTGTGCATCAGGGCTCCTTGTCGATGCGGTGAAACGGAGGAATCACGGGGTGAGGGGCTGCGCGGCCGCGGCGTCTGTTGGCGGATGCGAGGCGTGCCACTGGTCGCGGATCCAACCGCCAAGCGACAGCTGTGCGATCAGCAGACCCAGCGTCACCAGCAGCGCGATGATGCCGAACAGGCGGCGCCGGCGCGGCTGCAGCACGCTGCCCAGGCCGAGCAGCAGGGCCAGGATGGCCAGGCCGACACTGCTGCCGAGCAGCGCCGCCAGCGACCACGGCAGCTCGCGCATGGCCGCGTGTTCGGGCGCATGCGCGTAATGCATGCTCAGCAGCAGCATCACCAGGCCACAGGCGCTGACGATCAGCGCGGCGATGCCAAGCGCGGAATGTCGGGTCTGTCGGGGCATGGGCGGCTCCTTGCCGGAAGGGGGGCGGGAGTATGCGCGTGTGCGGCCCGCGGCGCGAGCCACGGCGACTACGCAGCGAGCGGACGATCGCCGACGATCAGCCAGTTGTTGAACGGGGTATTGCCGTACAGCGGTGTCATCCGCAGCTGCAGCCCGGCGGTTTCCAACGGAGTGCGCAGGCTCCCGGCATCGGGATAGTGGCGTGGACGCGTGCCCATCCAGCCCACCAGGTGCGCGAGCATGTCGGTGATCCGCGTGGTCCGGTCGCGGCCACTGTGGTCAGCCAACGTGGTGCGGATCACCAGCCGCGCCCCGGGTGCCACGCGCGCGGCGGCATCGTGCAGCAGTTGAGTCTGCGCGGGCGCGGGCAGGTACTGCAGCACGTCGAGCAACGCGACGTTGCCGAGGTGGGGGGGCAGGGCCGCGCTGGCGTCCATGCAGGTGAACCGTGCATCCGGCAGCGCGGCCCGGGCACCGGCCTGCTCGGCGCGGGCGACCTTGCCAGCGTCGATGTCCACACCGTGATACGCAAGTGCACTGCCCTGCTGGCGCAGCACGTGGGCCAGCAGCCCCAGGCCGCAGCCGATATCCAGCAACGGCGCCACAGGCGCATCGTTCAACGCCGCGAGCACGCCGGGATACAGCGGATCACTGCCGAGCTTGCCGCGGCTGTAGTAATAATCGCGGCGATTGCCGAACCGCTGCGGCGGCAGGAACGCCGTGGCGATCCGGCGGGCCTGCTCCCTGGCCAGCGGCAGCGTGGCCTCGCTCAGCGGGTCGGCTCCGCCCACAGCACGCGCGTGACTTCGAAGGCGCGCTGGTGCCACAGCGTGTACATCGCGGCGGACGGATGCAGACCATCCTCGGCCAGCATGACGCGCTCGCCGCCCAGCTGGCGGCTCAGGTCGGTGATGTCGACAAAGGCCACGCCATGTTCGGCGCAGATGGCCGCAGCGGCAGCGTTGTAGGCATCCAGTTCCTGCCCGACCTGCACGCGGTCGCGGCCGGATGCCACGGCATAGGGGGTCACGCCCCAGTCCGGGATCGAGAGCACCAGCACGCGCGGTGCACGCTCGCCGGCGAAGGCGAGCGCGCGCTGCAACAGCGCGGTGAAGCGCGGGCGGTACTCGTCCACGCTGCGTCCACGGTATTGATCATTGACCCCGATCAGCAGACTTACCAGCGCGAACGGACCCTGCGGTGCGTCGGCATCGATGCCGGCCTCAAGCTCGTCGGTGGTCCAGCCGGTGGTGGCAATGATCGTTGGATCGTCCACGTCCACGCCGATATCGCGCAGGGCGGCGGCCAACTGCGTCGGCCAGCGCCCGGACGGCTCGACGCCTTCGCCGATCGTGTAGGAATCGCCCAGCGCCAGGTACGGCCGGCCCATCAGGCCACCGCGCTGCGCGGCTTGAGCGGAACCACCTTGGTGTTGGCCTCGGCACGGCGTGCCAGGGCGCGGTCGATGCGCGCGAACACATCGCGCATCACCTCCGGCTCGGGCAGCAGGGTCACGCGGAAGTGGTGGCGGTAAGGCACGTTGAAGCTCGAGCCCGGGACCACCAGTACGCCTTCTTCGTTCATCAGTTCCAGCGCGAAATCATGGTCGTCGAAGCTGCGTGCCGCCGCACCGACCACCGCCGGGAACGCGTACAGCGCGCCGGCCGGGGCCACCAGCGACAGATGCTCGCTGACGTTGCAGGCTTCGATCACCGCGCGGCGGGTTTCATACAGACGGCCACCCGGCGCGCACAGCGGCGAGATGGTGTCCGGCCCGTTGACCGCGGCATCGATGGCGTACTGGCCCGGCACGTTGGCGCACAGGCGCAGCGCGCTGAGCAGGTCCATCGCCGCACGGAACTCGCCCAGCCGCTCGGCCGCGCCGGACAGCATCGCCCAGCCCACGCGCCAGCCGCAGGCGCGATGCACCTTGCTCAAGCCGCTGAAGGTGATGCAAGGGTGCTCGCCGGCCAGCGGCGCGACGGCATGGAACTGCGCGTCGTCATACAGGATCTGGTCGTAGATCTCATCGACCATCAACAGCAGGTTGTGCTTGGCGGCGATGGCCACGATGCGCTCCAGCAGATCGCGCGAGTAGCTGGCGCCGCTGGGATTGTTCGGGTTGATCAGCACGATCGCGCGGGTGCGCGAGGACACCAGCGCCTCGATCTCGACCGGGTCGGGCTGGAAGCCGTTCTCCGGTGCGCAGCGGTAATACACCGGGCGGCCATCGTTGAGGATGGTCGCGGCCGACCACAGCGGGTAATCCGGCGAGGGCACCAGCACTTCGTCGCCCGGGTTGAGCAGGGCGCGCAGCGACAGGTCGATCAGCTCGCTGACGCCATTGCCGATGAACACCCGATCCGGGTGCGCATCGGGTGCGCCGCGACGGGCGTAGGCGGCGGCGATGGCTTCGCGCGCCTCCGGCAGGCCCTGCTGGTGGGTGTACGGGTCGGTGCGGCCCATGTCATCGGCGATCGCGCGCTGCAGGTGCTCAGGCGCGCGGAACCCGAAGTTGCCCGGGTTGCCGATGTTGAGCTTGATCAGCTTGCGGCCCTGGGCCTCCAGCTCCCGCGCTCGTCGCGCCAGTTCGCCCCGGATCTCGTAGCGGACTTCGGACAGGCGCTCGCGGGTGGCGAGCGGCTTCAGCGGGGGCGTGGACATGAACGGGCCGTCATTCAGGCATGGAAACCGCATGGTAGCGGAATTGTTGCGTTGCAGGGCAAGCGTTTCCGGCCCAACGCCCAGCCCTGCAAGGCAGTTGCAGATGAAAGGATTTCCACCCGTCCACGCCTGCGCCGCTCCGCCGCGGCAACGCCTGGTCGCCACACCCATTAGAATGGGCACGATGAGCGAACCCACTGATTACCTTGCCCTGCAGACCATTGGCTGGCCCTGGCCGGGCGGCCCGGAGCTGCCGGACTGGCAGGCCCTGTTCGAGCAGTTCCCGCAGGCGCGCCCGGGCCGGGTGATCGAGCAGCATCGCACCGGCTACATCGTCTCCGATGCGCCCGAAGCGGCGATCAAGACCGAATCCCCGCCGGAATGGCAGCGCCCACGCTTCCCCAGCCACGAGCGCGCGGCGGTAGGCGACTGGGTGCTGCTGGAGGGCATCAAGATCGTGGCCCTGCTGCCGCGGCGCACCGCGATCAAGCGCGGCGCGGCCGGCGAGCATTACCACCAGCAGGTGATCGCGGCCAACATCGATACGGTGTTCATCGTCTGCGGGCTGGATGCGGACTTCAATCCGCGCCGGATCGAGCGCTACCTGCTGCTGGTCGGCGGGGGCGGTGCACAGCCGGTGGTGGTGCTGACCAAGGCCGACCAGACCGAGTACAGCCAGGACGCCCTGGACGTGCTGGAAGAACTGGCAGCGCAGAATATTCCGCTGCTGGCGATCAACGGCAAAGACCCGGCCAGCGCCTCGGCCCTGTTGCCGTGGCTCGCCGCTGGCCAGACCGTGGTACTGGTCGGCTCCTCCGGTGCTGGCAAGTCGACCCTGACCAATACGCTGCTCGGCCACGAGCGCATGAAGACCGCCGATGTGCGCGTCAACGACTCGCGCGGCCGCCACACCACCACCCACCGCGCACTGATTCCGCTGCCGGCCGGCGCCTGCCTGATCGACACCCCTGGCATGCGCGAGCTGAAGCCGACCGGTGAAGAGGCCCTGAGCGAAGGCGGCTTCTCCGACGTGGAAGCCCTGTCGGCGCAATGCCGTTTCCGCGACTGCGCCCACCAGCGTGAGCCGGGCTGTGCGATCCGCGCGGCCATCGATGACGGCACGCTGGATGAAGAGCGCCTGCTCAACTACTTCAAGCTGAAAGAAGAAGTGGCTGCCGCCGCGGCCAAGCTGGCCGTGCGCCAGGCGCAGCAGGCCATCGAGCGCAAGCACGTGGGCAAGGGCGCGCAGTGGCGGCCGGGCGGAAAGGGCGGCCGACGATAGCTTTTGCTACTGTCCGTCCATGGACACGCCAATGACCGTGGATCGTGACGTCGCCCACCACACCGCGCTCGATGCCCAACTGGTCGAGGCGGTGGGCGGGATCAAACTGCTGGGGCTGACCAGCTGGCCGGCCGCGCTGCAGGCGCCGTTCCTGGCCAGCGTCGCCCGCGGGCAGCCGGTGCTCCCGCAGGTCGACTACCCCAAGCTCGATTTCACCGATACCCGCCACCGGCTGGCCGCGATCAGCGCGCAATGCGATCCCGACCATCCCATCGGCCTGTACGTGCAGCGCTCGGCGCACAGCTGGGACCAGGCGGCCGGCCTGCTGGAATCGCTGGGCACCGCCGAGGTGGATCGTTACTCGGTGGAACTGTTCGGCGCGCCCGAGCAACCGCTGCCCGGCAACGGCCCCAGCACCCGCGACGCCGCCCGCCACTTCATCCAGATCGCACAGGAACTGGACCACGAGCTGCTTGCGCCCGAAGAACAGGTGCCGGTCTCGGCCACCGCGCTGCAACTGCAGTTGCAGAGTGATCTGGATGCCTTCTTCGAATCGCGGATCATCAGCGTCCAGCTCGATCCGGACCTGATCTCCAAAGCGGCCGCCGGCCCGAACCGGATCCGCCTGCGCACCAGTGCGCGTTTCAGCGCCTACGACCGTGCGCAGTTGTTCCATCACGAGGCGCTGGTGCATTCCTTGACCGCGCTCAACGGCCGCGAGCAGCCGCACCTGCCCAGCCTGGCGCTGTCCTCGCCGCGGGTCACCGCGACCCAGGAAGGACTGGCGACCTTTGCCGAGCAGATCACCGGCAGCATCGACATCGAGCGCCTCAAGCGCATCAGCCTGCGCACCGAAGCCATTGCCATGGCGCGCGAAGGAGCCGATTTCATCCAGGTGTTCCGCTACTTCTGCGAGGCCGGCCAGAACAACGAAGAGAGCTTCGCCTCCGCCCAGCGCGTGTTCCGCGGCGTGCCCCCGAGCGGTGGCGCGGCCTTCACCAAGGACACGGTGTACCTGCGCGGGCTGGTCTCGGTGCACACCTTCTTCCGCCACATGCTGGCCGAAGACCGCCTGCAGGTCTGCCGCTGGCTGTTTGCCGGCAAGATGTCGCTGACCGATGCGATCGCCTTCGCACCGCTGTTCGAAGAGGGCATCCTGCGCCCGCCGCGCTGGTTGCCGCATTGGGTCAGTCGCGCGAACGGATTGGCCGGCATGCTTGCGTTCTCCTTGTTCGCCAATCGCATCCGCATGGATCAGCTCGCCCCCGAGTAGTGCCGGCCGCTGGCCGGCAAGCTCGCGCGCCTTCCACAGGCACCCAGTGCGTCAATGAGCACTGCATCGCAATTCATCTGCGATGCGCTGAACCGTAAACATCCTTTCATCTTCCGCTCGCATGCTGGTCATGCACCTGCATTGCGCAGGTCATCTTCCCCCATGTAACGGACGACCATGCTTACCCGACCCCTGACGATCGCGGTGGCGCTCGCGCTGTGCGCCGCCCATGCCAACGCCAACGCTGCCGATGTAGACGCCACCGCCGCTGCCAACGTCGCGCTCAGTGCGCAGACCCTGGACACCGTTTCGGTGATCGGCCAGGGCGAGACCCGCCAGGTGCAGCGCATCACGGCCGTGGACAAGGAAGTACTGCCGCCTGGCACCAGCGGCCAGAAGATCCTCGATCGCCTGCCGGGCGTCTCGGTACAGTCCAACGATGCCTTCGGTGCCAACGAAGAATCGCAGACGATCAGCCTGCGCGGCTTCGACAAGAGCCGCCTGGGCTACACGCTGGATGGCATTCCGCTGGGCGACAACAGCTACGGCAACTACAACGGCCTGAGCATCGCCCGTGCGCTGATCGCCGAGAATCTCGCCGGCGCAGAATTGTCGCAGGGCATCGGCTCGCTGGGCGTCGCCTCGACCAGCAACCTCGGCGGCACCATCCAGTACTTCTCGCAGGACCCGTCCACCGAGTTCGGCGGCAAGGCCAGCGTCACCGTCGGCGATGACAACCAGCGCCGCGGCTACCTGCGCGTGGACACCGGCGACATCAATGGCTTCTCGGCTTATGTGTCCGGCGTGCATCAGGATTCGGACATGTGGGCCGAACCGAACCAGAACCAGACCACCCGCCAGTTCAACGCCAAGGCGGTCTGGAACGTGGGTGACAACCGCTTCGGTGCCTTCGCTGCCACCTCGCGCGTGAGCCAGGCCAACTACGCCTACCTGTCCAAGAGCATGCTCGCACGTGGCCTCGGCTGGGACTGGAACATCTACGCACCGGACTGGGATCGCGCGGTCGCCGCCGCGTACTGCGCACCGGGCACCTACAACGCGCAGAAGTGTGCGTTCACCGGTGGCGTCAACAGCATCGATGACGCGTACTACCAGAGCCGCGCGCTGCGCGACGACAACCTGTACTCGCTGGATGCCGACCTCGCGCTGGGCGACAGCGCCCGCCTGAAGCTGCTTGGCTACCACCATGAGAACCGTGGCCAGGGCCACTGGTGGGCACCGGGCCAGCCGTCCAACCCCGGCACCCCGGAGATGCTGCCGATCTCCATCCGCAGCACCAACTACACCATCAACCGCCAGGGCATCACCGCCGCGCTGAGCTGGCAGTGGGGCATCCATTCGCTGGAAGCAGGGCTGTGGTATGAGCGCAACGACCACAACGTCGAGCGCAATTTCTACTACATCACCGGTCCGTTCCTGGATGACGGCTACCTCAACCACCCGGACCGCCGCCTGTTCGATCAGGACTTCGACATCCGCACGCGCCAGTTCTACGTGCAGGACCGCATGCGCTTCCTGGACGACCGCCTGACCGTGGATGTGGGCATCAAGAGCCCGAACACCCGCATGACCGCCAACGCGAAGCCGGGCACGGAAGCCAGCTACGCCTCCGGCACGCTGACCGCCAAGGAATCGGTACTGCCGCAGGCCGGCATCGGCTTCAAGCTGAGCCCGAACCAGGAAGTGTTCGCCTCGTACTCGGAGAACATCGCCGCCTTCGTCGGTGGCGGCAGCGGCGGCCCGCTGCAGGTCTCGCCGGAATCCTTCGCGGCCAGCGCCGGGCTGGAACCAGAGAAGTCCAAGACGCTGGAAGCCGGCTTCCGCACCTTCGGCGAAAAGTACCAGGCCTCCATCGCGGCCTATCACGTGACCTTCGACAACCGCCTGCTCTCGCTCAATCCCTGCACCAGTATTGAAGTCGGCACGCGCCCGGAGTGCATCACGCGCTTCATCAACGTGGGTTCGGTGAAGAGCCGCGGTGCGGAACTGACCTTCATCCTCAAGCCGATGGACGGCCTGCAGTGGTACAACGCGCTCTCGTGGAACAAGACCACCTACGAGGACAACTACACCTCGGGCGGTGCGATCGTGCCGGTGGCCGGCAAGATCACGGTGGACACGCCCGAGCGCATGGCCTCCAGTGAGATCAGCTGGAACCGCGATGGTTTCTTCGCCAGCCTGCGCGCGAAGTACACGGGCAAGCGCTACTACACCTACACCAACGACCAGTCGGTGCCCGGGGTGACGACGTTCGATGCGGGCATGGGCTATTCGTTCGGGCCGGGCATGGGCCTGCGCGATATCAAGGTGTCGCTCAACGCGACCAACCTGACCAACAAGCGCTACGCCGGCCAGCTCAGTTCGTTCGCCCCGACCGATCCGACGGGTACCCGCTATGCGATCCACGCCAGTGCGCCGCGTCAGCTGTTCATGACGGTCGCTGCGGAGTTCTGACCAACGCGGGCACCGCCAACCGTCCATCGCGGTAGCCACCGACCGTTGG
>DMZT01000340.1 GCA_003484865.1 Stenotrophomonas sp. | reverse complement strand
TGCCCGGGTAGTGCCGGCCGCTGGCCGGCTACCTGCCGATGGCGATCAGCGTCGGCTCAAGCGGTGTACAGCTTCCACCAGCACCTGGACATGGTCGGGATTCATGTCGGGCGACATGCCGTGGCCAAGGTTGAAGACGTGGCCTTCGCGCGAGCCGCCGTTGCCTTGGGCGTAGCTGTCGAGCACCTGGCCGGCGGCGCGTTCGATGGCGGCGGGATTGCCGTACAGGGTGGTGGGGTCGAGGTTGCCCTGCAGGGCGACGCGGCCGCCTGTGCGGGCGACGGCGTCGGCGAGGTCCAGCGTCCAGTCGACACCGAGGGCGTCCGCGCCGGTGTCGGCGAGGGCGCCGAGATGCAGGCCGGTGCCTTTGCCGAACAGGATCAGCGGGGTGCGTTCGGCACCCTCACCGCGTTCGAGTTCCTGGGCGATGCGGGTCAGGTAGCGCAGGGAAAATTCGCGGTACATGGTGGGGCTGAGTACGCCGCCCCAGGTGTCGAACACCTGCAGGACCTGCGAGCCGGCCGCGCGCTGGGCGGCAAGGTAGGCGATCACCGCGTCGGTGACGACCGAGAGCAGCTGGTGCAGGGCGGCCGGTTCGTTCAGGGCCATCGCCTTGATGCGGGCGAAGTCCTTGCTGCCGCCGCCTTCGACCATGTAGCAGGCCAGCGTCCACGGGCTGCCGGAGAAGCCGATCAAGGGCACGCTGCCATCGAGTTCGCGGCGGATCACGCGGACGGCGTCCATCACGTAGCGCAGTTCGGTTTCCATGTCCGGCACGGCCAGCTTGGCGATGGCGGCCGCATCGCGGACGGGGTGGCGGAACTTCGGGCCTTCGCCTTCGACGAAGTACAGCTCCAGGCCCATCGCGTCGGGGATGGTGAGGATGTCCGAGAACAGGATGGCGGCATCGAGGTCGAAGCGGCGCAGCGGCTGCAGGGTGACTTCGCAGGCGATGTCCGGGTTCTTGGCCATCGCCAGGAAACTGCCGGCCTTGGCGCGGGTGGCGCGGTACTCGGGCAGGTAACGGCCGGCCTGGCGCATCAGCCAGACGGGGGTGCAGTCCACCGGTTCGCGGCGCAGGGCGCGCAGCAGGCGATCATGGCGGGAGGGGCTGGTCACGGAACGCTTCCTTGGGATCTGGTGGCGCGGGGCCGAAGGGGGTATGGCGGTAGGGCGATGGCGGTGCGATGGCCGCTCAAGGCGGCGGATCACCGCTGGTGTAGGTCACTTCGTAGCCGCGATGCAGGTGCGCGTCGCGCGCCTTCTCGAACGCGGCCAGCGCCAGGTCTTGCTGCAGATGCAGCTCGCGCCGCAGTTGCCCGCGCCCGCCGATCGGGCCAGATTCGAGCAGCAGCTCCCAGCCGCCGAACAGGTCCGGTTGCAGGGTGAGCTGGAGATAGCGGGCCGGATCGGCACCGCGGGCGTGTTGGTGCAGGAAGACGCGCATGCCCCGATTGTAGCCGTGAACGCCGGAGGTGGCCGTCAGCGTCGGGGCAGGTGCGGCGGAAGGTCGCAGGCTCAGCCGGCGGCGAGCACGCGCAGCACGTCGGCCTCGTCGACATCGGCGACCACTTCGGCCCGGCCGATCCCACGCCACAGCACCAGGCGCAGGCGGCCGGCGACGTTCTTCTTGTCCAGCCGCATCCGGGCCAGCAGCGCCTCAGGCTGCAGGCCGGCAGGAATGGCCACCGGCAGTTCGTAGCGCAGCAGCAGCTCGCGCAGCTGGTCGGTGTCGGCGTCCTCGCTCATGCCCAGCCGGGCCGACAGGCGTGCGGCCAGGACCATGCCGACCGCGACGGCTTCGCCGTGGTTGAGGTTGTCGTTGCCCGGTGCGCCGTAGCCCTGTTCGGTTTCGATCGCGTGGCCGAAGGTGTGGCCCAGGTTGAGCAGGGCACGCTCGCCTTTTTCCAGCGGATCGCGCGCCACGATCTCGGCCTTGTGCTCGCAGCTGCGCGCGATGGCCTGGGCCAGCGCGGTGTCGTCGCCGGCCAGCAGCGCGGCGTGTTCGGCCTGCAGCCACTGGAAAAACAACGGGTCGCGGATCGCACCGTATTTGATCACCTCGGCTAGGCCGGCACGCAGCTCACGCGGCGGCAGGGTACACAGGGCGGCGGTATCGGCGATCACGGCGCGCGGCGGGTGGAAGGCGCCGACCAGGTTCTTGCCTTCGGGAATGTCCACTGCGGTCTTGCCCCCGACCGAGGAGTCGACCATCGCCAGCAGTGACGTCGGCAACTGCACGCAGTCCACGCCGCGCATCCAGCAGGCGGCTGCGAAGCCGGCCAGGTCGCCAGCGACGCCGCCACCGAGGGCCATCACGCAGGCATCTCGGGTGGCGCCGAGGGCGGCCAGTGCGGTGATCGCATCGCCGAAGTGGGCCAAGGTCTTGGAGGCTTCGCCGGCCGGCAGCACCAGCGCACCGATCAGCAGATCCGGGCGCGCGGCCAGCAGCGCCGACTTCACTCCGGCCAGATACAGTGGGGCGACCGAGGAATCGCTGAGCAGCAGCACATGGCGGCCGCGCACGTGGCGGGCCAGCAGCTCCCCGTGGCCGAGCAGGCCCGGGCCGATGTGGATGGTGTAGGGGGTGTCGCCGCTGACGGCAACGGTACGCGGGGAGGGGGTCATTCGGGTGTTTCCTGTCGCTGCCACTGCGCGGCCAGGCGCAGCACCAGCTGCGCGGTGGCCTCGGCGGGCGTGTAGAGATCGGTATCCAGGGTGAGATCGGCCAGGCCCTGGTAGAGCGGGTCGCGGGCAGCGGCCATGTCGTGCAGGACCTGTTCGCGGTCCGGCCGCTGCAGCAGCGGGCGGCCGCGGTCACGGGCCAGCCGCTCCAGCTGGGCTGGCACGCTGACCCGCAGGTAGACCACGAAACCCCGGCGTGCGATCGCGGCGCGGTTGTCCGGATCCAGCACCGCGCCACCGCCGGTGGAGACCAGTTGGCCGTGGCCGTCCAGCAGGGCGTGCAGGACCTGGCGCTCGTGCTGGCGGAAGCCGGCCTCCCCGGAGTGTTCGAAGATCGCCGGAATGCTGGCGCCGGTGCTGTCCACGATGGCCTGGTCGGCGTCCACGAAGTCCAGCGTGAAGCGCTCGGCCAGCCGGCGCCCGATGCAGGTTTTGCCGGCGCCCATCGGGCCAATCAGGATGAGGTTCGGCGCGGGATTCATTACCCTCGATCCTAACATCTCCGTGCCATCGCCTTTACGTGCCGGCCCCCATGGTGGGCCGGCGCGGACTCTCCCGCGCGCCACCGGAGTGCCCCATGTCCGTCGCCAAAATCATCGAGATCAACGCGTCCTCCAAGACCAGCGTCGAGGACGCGGTACGCAGCGGCCTGAAGAAGGTGGCCGAGACGGTCAAGGGCATCCAGGGCGCCTGGATCAATGAAACCAAGGTCGTCACCGATGGCGAGGGCAACATCACCGAATGGCGGGTGAATCTGCGGGTGACCTTCCTGGTCGGCTGAGTGCTGCGTTTCCGTCGATGCCGCGGTCAGCGCGGCGCGACGATCCGGCGCTGTTCGTCCAGTGCGATCACCGTATCGGCCAGCGCCGGCAACGTACGCAGCGCCTGCCGGCTGACCCGTTCGTAGTACTGCACGAAGCGCTCCAGCTGGGCGCGGCTCATGCTGCTGCGGTCGGGTTGGGCGGCCTGCAGGTTCTGCTCCTGCTGCCAGCGCCAGCGCGGGATCACCGAGAAGTCCGGCGGCTGGAGGAACCACAGCCGGTCGCAACGCTGCCACAGCGCGGGGTAGTCCTGCGCGAGCGCGTGATTGCACCAGCGGCGCCAGCGGCCGTCGGCATCGGCGTCGCGCTCGAGTGCGTTGAGCGGTGGATCCAGGTCGGCCTCGTCCTGTGCCGGCGTGCCCAGGAACCAGCCTTCGAACACCAGCAGGTCGAGCGGGCCGTCGAGGCGCGGCCAGTCCTTTTCGGGCAGGCGCTCGTCGGCCAGTTTGTCGAAACGGGGCAGGGCGACCGGGCCGCCGGCCGCGACCGCGTCCAAGGTGGCATGGGCCAGGGCCAGATCGTGGGTGCCCGGCGGGCCGCGGGTCAGCAGCAGCGGGTGCACCTGCCGCGCCAGACGTTGGCGCTGGGCACGGGTGAGGTACACATCGTCGATGGAGAGCATGGCCGCGCGCAGGCCGCGCGATGCCGCCAATGCGACCACCTGGGCCGCCAGCGTCGATTTGCCGCTCCCCTGCAGGCCGCTGATCGCCAATACTGGAACGGCCGCGCCGCAGTTCAGCGCGTCGTCAAGCGCCTGCGCGACCAGTGCATCCGGAAAACCTTTCGTCGGGGGCATGTACGCAGGTGCAGGCATGCAGCGACAATAAACCCAAACCGCGTGACAAGAAAACCGCCATGACCGATCTGTATGCCGAAGCGTTGTCCACCTTTGCCGGGCTGTTCGAAGAAGCCAAGGCAAGCCGCGAAGTCGAACCGAATGCGATGACGGTGGCCACGGCCGACCCGAACGGCCAGCCCTCCGCGCGGACCGTGTTGCTGAAGGCGTTCGACGAGCGCGGCTTCGTGTTCTATACCCATCTGGACAGCCACAAGGGGCGTGAACTGCAGGCCAATCCACGCGCCGCGCTGCTGTTCCTGTGGCGCAGCCTGCGCGAAGCCGGCATCCAGGTGCGGATCGAAGGCTTGGTGGAGAAGGTCAGCGACGCCGAGGCCGATGCGTACTTCGCTTCGCGCCCGCGCATGAGCCAGATCGGCGCCTGGGCGTCACTGCAATCGAAGACGCTGGCCTCGCGCGAAGCATTCGACGCACGCGTGGCGGCCACCGAGGCCAGCTTCGAGGGCCGCGACGTGCCGCGTCCGGACGGCTGGAGCGGCCTGCGCGTGGTGCCGCAGCGGATCGAGTTCTGGTACGGCGCGCAGTTCCGTCTGCACGAGCGCTGGTGCTATGAGACCGGTGTGGACGGGCAGTGGAGCAAGCGGATGTTGTTCCCGTGAACGCCGCCGCGCCGGTCATCCGGCACGCGACGCGTGTGGACGCCACGGCGTGGGCAAGCCTGCGGCGGGGTCTGTGGCCTGATGCCGATGAGACGCTGGGGGAGCTCCAGGACGCCCTGGCTGACGCCGACGCTGCCGTCTTCCTGGCCTGCGCCGATGCAGCGGTCGGATTTGCCGAGGTGCGGCTCCGGCACGACTACGTCAACGGAACCGAGACCACGCCGGTCGGCTTCCTGGAAGGCTGGTACGTGCAGCCGGACTGGCAGGGACGTGGCCTGGGCCGCGCGCTGCTGGCGGCGGCCAAGGCGTGGACGCGCGCAAAGGGCTGCAGTGAGCTGGCCTCCGACAGCCGGCTTGAAGACGTGACTGCCCAGGCGGCGCACCGGGCCTGTGGATTCGAGGAAACCGAGCGCGTGGTGTATTTCCGGCTGCCGCTGGATCCGGCTGGCTGACGCGCGGTCTGTTCAACCCACCGACCCCTCGCGCAGCCACCGCCACAGCGTTGTCCGCGATACGCCCAGCAGCGCGCACGCCTGCTCGCGGTTGCCGCCGCAGTCGGCCAGCAACCGCCGCAGCGCGGCCGCATCCGGTCGCGCCGTTGACGCAGCAGTGAGGGCTGCCGGGGTGCCGCCGCCTGGAACCGCCAGTGGCCGCTGCGCCGCGTGCAGTTCCGGCAACCACTGCAGCATCTGCGGCAACGTCAGCGCGCCCGGCTGTTGCTGCCAGTGGATGCGCAGGCGATCGACCATGTTGCGCAGCTCACGCACGTTGCCCGGCCAGGCGTAGTCGCGCAGCCGCGCGAGCGCCTCCGGCGAGAGCGGCGAATCCGTATCCGCGAGCTGCCGGAAGAAGTGGCTCACCAGCAAGGGCACATCCGCGCGCCGGTCGCGCAGCGTCGGCAGCGCGATGCGCAGCGCGGCCAGGCGGTAGTACAGATCGCGGCGGAAGCGTTGTGTGTCCACCAGCGATTCCAGCGTCTGCAGCGTGGCCGCGACCACGCGCACGTCCACCGGCGTCGGCTCGGTAGCGCCCACGCGCAGCACTTCGCGCTCTTCCAGTACCCGCAGCAGCCGGGTCTGCAACGGCAGCGGAAGTTCGCCGATTTCATCGAGGAACAAGGTGCCGCCCTCGGCGGCTTCGACCAGACCGACACGACCGCCACGACGTGCGCCGGTGAAGGCGCCTTCGTTGTAACCGAACAGTTCGGCCTCCAGCAGTGACTCGCTGATCGCCCCGCAGTTCAGCGCGACGAAACGGCCCCGGCGGCCGCTGGCGGTATGCAGTTGCCGCGCCACCAGCTCCTTGCCGGTGCCGGTCGCGCCGGTCACCAGCACGGTGCTGTCGTACGGGGCGTACAGCGCGATGTGCTCGCGCACCTGCTGCATCGGCGCGCTGTCACCGAGCAGGGCGTGGTCGTCATCCCGGCGCTTGGCCGGTGCCCGCCGCCGCAGTGACGATGCCCCGGAACGGGCCAGGGTCTGGGTCAGCTCCAAGGCATGTTCGAAGGCTTGCCGCACCGAATCGGCCGAGTACAGCAGCACCCCGGGCAGGCCGACCTGCTCGGCATGGTCGATCGCCATGCCGGTGCCGACGATCACCTCGATGCCGTTGGCACGCAGATCGGCGATGCAGTCGCGCGCATCCTCACGGGTGACGAAGCGGCGGTGCTCGATGTCCAGCCCGAAGCTGTGCTGGAAGCTGCCGAACGTCGGCACGTCGGTGGCATGCGTGACCAGACCGATCCGCGGGGCGATCCGGCGCGCGCGCGCCAGCGCTTCCATCAGATCGAAGCCATTGGCCTGGATCGGGACCAGCGGCACCTCCAGCCGGCTGCGCAGGTAGGCCGCGTTCGAACCACCGGCGATCACCACATCGCAGTGTTCGCGGCGCAGGCGCTGGCCGATGACATCCACTGCCTCCTCGAAACCAAGGTTGATCGGCACGATGCGGGCGCGGCGGTCGAACTCGGGAATCACATCCCCCAGCAGTCCGGTCAGGCGCGACACGCTGACGGTCCAGATCACCGGCAGTTGGCCGGCATCGGGATCGGACAGGCGGGCGCGGTGGCGGGGCAGGCTGATCGACATGAGGCTGTTTCAATGGTTCAGTTTCAGCCATGTTACAGATGTTTCAATGTTTCAAGGTGAAACGTCGCAGTCACCTCGCTGCCTCAATGAAATCAAACACTTGTCACCTGGCACGGCCTTTGCGCCTATCAACGGGTCAATCACGATGGAATGTCGCATGAGCACCCCCGTTTCTTCCGCTGGCGCCCGTTTCCGCGCCGCACTGGCCGCCGAATCGCCGTTGCAGGTGATCGGCGCGATCAACGCCAACCACGCGCTGCTGGCCAAGCGCGCCGGCTACCGGGCGATCTACCTCTCCGGCGGCGGCGTCGCGGCCGGCTCGCTGGGCCTGCCGGACCTGGGCATCAACACCCTGGAAGACGTGCTGATCGACGTGCGACGTATCACCGATGTGTGCGACCTGCCGCTGATGGTGGATATCGACACCGGTTTCGGTCCGAGCGCGTTCAACATCGCGCGTACGGTCAAGTCGCTGATCAAGGCCGGCGCGGCCGCCTGCCATATCGAAGACCAGGTCGGCGCCAAGCGCTGCGGTCACCGCCCGGGCAAGGAGATCGTGTCGCAGGGCGAGATGGTGGACCGGGTCAAGGCCGCCGCCGATGCCAAGACCGATCCGGACTTCTTCCTGATCGCACGCACCGATGCCATCCAGGTCGATGGCGTGGATGCCGCGATCGAACGCGCCATCGCCTGCGTCGAGGCCGGTGCCGATGGCATCTTCGCCGAGGCCGCCTACGATCTGGATACCTACCGCCGCTTCGTCGATGCGGTGAAGGTGCCGGTGCTGGCCAACATCACCGAGTTCGGCGCCACGCCGCTGTTCAGCCGCGACGAGCTGGCCTCGGCCGGCGTCGCCATCCAGCTGTTCCCGCTATCCGCGTTCCGCGCTGCCAACAAGGCGGCAGAGAACGTGTATGAGACCATCCGCCGCGAGGGCCACCAGCGTAATGTGGTGGAGGCGATGCAGACCCGCGAGGAACTCTACGACCGTATCGGTTACCACGCCTTCGAGCAGCAGCTCGATGCGTTGTTCGCCGCCAAGAAGTAAGACCGCACACTGTTTTCTGGAGGGATCATGAGCGACACCACTACCGCCCCCGGCTTCAAGCCGAAGAAATCCGTCGCCCTGTCGGGCACCGCCGCCGGCAACACCGCGCTGTGCACCGTCGGCCGCAGCGGCAACGACCTGCATTACCGCGGGTATGACATCGCCGATCTGGCCAACACCAGCGAGTTCGAGGAAATCGCGCATCTGCTGGTCCATGGCAAGCTGCCGACCCGCGCCGAGCTGGTCGCCTACAAGACCAAGCTGAAGTCGCTGCGTGGCATCCCGGCCGCGGTCAAGGCCGCGCTGGAAGAACTGCCGCCGTCGGCGCACCCGATGGACGTGATGCGTACCGGCGTCTCCGTGCTCGGCTGCGTGTCGCCGGAGAAGGACGACCACAACCATCCCGGCGCGCGCGATATCGCCGACAAGCTGATGGCCTGCCTGGGTTCGATGCTGCTGTACTGGTACCACTGGAGCCACAACGGTCGTGCGATCGATGTGGAAACCGATGATGACTCCATCGGTGGCCACTTCCTGCACCTGCTGCACGGCGAGAAGCCGCAGGATTCGTGGGTCAAGGCGATGCATACCTCGCTGATCCTGTACGCCGAGCACGAGTTCAACGCCTCGACCTTCGCCTGCCGCGTCATCGCCGGCACCGGCAGCGACATGTACAGCGCGATCACCGGCGGCATCGGTGCGCTGCGCGGTCCCAAGCACGGTGGCGCCAATGAAGTGGCCTTCGAAGTGCAGAAGCGCTACGACAGCCCCGACGATGCCGAGGCCGACATCAAGGCCCGCGTGGAGCGCAAGGAAGTCGTGATCGGTTTCG
This sequence comes from Stenotrophomonas sp., assembly GCA_003484865.1. Lineage (GTDB taxonomy): Bacteria > Pseudomonadota > Gammaproteobacteria > Xanthomonadales > Xanthomonadaceae > Stenotrophomonas. The sequence continues at coordinate 7,288 of DMZT01000340.1, read as the reverse complement.
GCCACCCGGTCTACACCGTCAGCGATCCGCGCAACAGCATCATCAAGGACGTCGCGCGCGATCTGTCCGCCGAGCAGCAGAACGTCAAGATGTACGACATCGCCGAGCGCCTGGAATCGGTGATGTGGGACATCAAGAAGATGTTCCCGAACCTGGACTGGTTCAGCGCGGTCAGCTACCACATGATGGGCGTGCCGACGGCGATGTTCACTCCGTTGTTCGTGATCGCACGCACCTCCGGTTGGAGCGCGCACATCATCGAGCAGCGCATCGACGGCAAGATCATCCGCCCGAGTGCGAACTACACCGGCCCGGAAGACCAGGCCTTCGTGCCGATCGACCAGCGCAAGTAAGACAGACGTACCGCACCCGTTCGCGGGTGCCTTGCGGACCAGGCCGGCGCGATGCCGGTCTGCTCCGTTGCGGCGTCGCTACTCCTTCTTCGCCGGTGTCACGACGCCCCGGCCCGCCAACAAGCAGCTATCGCCAGCCATGAATACTCAGTACCGCAAGAACCTCCCCGGCACCGCGCTGGACTATTTCGATACCCGGGCCGCGGTCGACGCGCTCCAGCCCGGCGCCTATGCCACGCTGCCGTATACCTCGCGCGTGCTGGCCGAAAACCTGGTGCGCCGCTGCGACCCGGCCACCCTGGATGCGTCACTGCGGCAGCTGATCGAGCGCCGCCAGGACCTGGATTTCCCGTGGTTCCCGGCCCGCGTGGTGTGCCATGACATTCTCGGCCAGACCGCCCTGGTCGATCTGGCCGGCCTGCGCGATGCCATCGCCGATGCCGGCGGTGACCCGGCGCAGATCAATCCGGTAGTGCCGACCCAGCTGATCGTGGATCACTCGCTGGCGGTGGAATTCCCCGGCTTCGACAAGGCCGCGTTCGAGAAGAACCGCGCCGTCGAGGACCGCCGCAATGAAGACCGGTTCCACTTCATCAACTGGACCAAGAAGGCGTTCAAGAACGTCGACGTGATTCCGCCGGGCAACGGGATCATGCACCAGATCAATCTGGAGAAGATGTCGCCGGTCGTGCAGGTGCGCGAGGGTGTGGCCTTCCCGGATACCTGCGTCGGCACCGACAGCCATACCCCGCATGTGGACGCGCTGGGGGTTATCGCGATCGGCGTGGGCGGCCTGGAAGCGGAGAGCGTCATGCTCGGCCGTGCGTCCTGGATGCGCCTGCCCGACATCATCGGCGTGGAGCTGACCGGCCGACCGCAGCCGGGCATCACCTGCACCGACGTGGTGCTGGCGCTGACCGAGTTCCTGCGCAAGGAGCGCGTGGTGGGGGCGTGGATCGAGTTCTACGGGGAGGGCGCCAACGCGCTGACCATCGGTGACCGCGCCACCATCTCCAACATGACGCCGGAGTTCGGCGCCACCGCGGCGATGTTCTACATCGACCAGCAGACCCTGGACTACCTGCGCCTGACCGGCCGCGAAGATGCCCAGGTCGCGCTGGTGGAAACCTACGCCAAGGCCACCGGCCTGTGGGCCGACGACCTGGTCACCGCGCAGTACGAGCGCGTGCTGCAGTTCGACCTCTCCACCGTGGTGCGCAACATGGCCGGCCCGTCCAACCCGCACAAGCGTGTGGCGACGACCGACCTGGCTGCGCGCGGCATCGCCGATGAAGGCAAGCTGGCCTCGGGCAGGCAGGAACAGGCCGATGGCCTGATGCCCGATGGCGCGGTGATCATCGCCGCGATCACCAGCTGCACCAACACCAGCAACCCGCGCAATGTGATCTCCGCGGCATTGCTGGCGCGCAACGCCAACCGCGCCGGCCTGACCCGCAAGCCGTGGGTGAAGAGCTCGCTGGCGCCCGGTTCCAAGGCCGTGCAGCTGTATCTGGAAGAAGCCGGCCTGCTGACCGAACTGGAGCAGATGGGCTTTGGCATCGTGGCCTTTGCCTGCACCACCTGCAACGGCATGAGCGGCGCGCTGGACCCGAAGATCCAGCAGGAAGTGATCGATCGCGACCTGTATGCCACCGCCGTGCTCTCGGGCAACCGCAACTTCGACGGCCGCATCCACCCGTACGCCAAGCAGGCCTTCCTGGCCTCGCCGCCGCTGGTGGTGGCCTATGCGATCGCTGGCACGGTGCGCTTCGATATTGAAAAGGATGCGCTCGGCCATGATGCCGACGGCAACGCGATCACGCTGAAGGATCTGTGGCCGAGCGATGCCGAGATCGACGCGGTGGTCAAGGCCTGCGTCAAGCCGGAACAGTTCCGCAAGGTCTACGACCCGATGTTCACCTTCAAGGTGGAGCACGGCGCCCCGATCAGCCCGCTGTACGACTGGCGCCCGCAGAGCACCTACATCCGCCGCCCGCCTTACTGGGAAGGCGCGCTTGCCGGTGCCCGCAGCCTGACCGGCATGCGACCGCTGGCCGTGCTCGGCGACAACATCACCACCGACCACCTTTCGCCGTCCAACGCGATCATGGCCAGCAGCGCGGCCGGCGAGTACCTGGCGAAGATGGGCCTGCCCGAGGAAGACTTCAATTCCTACGCGACCCACCGCGGTGACCACCTCACCGCGCAGCGCGCGACGTTCGCCAACCCGAAGCTGATCAATGAAATGGCCGTGATCGATGGCCAGGTCACGCAGGGCTCGCTGGCGCGCGTGGAGCCGGAAGGCCAGGTCACCCGCATGTGGGAAGCGATCGAAACCTACATGGGCCGCAAGCAGCCGCTGATCATCATCGCCGGTGCCGATTACGGCCAGGGCAGCTCGCGTGACTGGGCCGCCAAGGGCGTGCGTCTGGCCGGTGTGGAAGCGATCGCCGCCGAAGGCTTCGAGCGCATCCACCGCACCAACCTGATCGGCATGGGCGTGCTGCCGCTGGAGTTCAAGGAAGGCGTCAACCGCAAGACCCTGGGCATCGATGGCACTGAAACCTTCGACGTGCTCGGCGATCGCGTGCCGCGTGCCGAACTCACCCTGGTCATCCATCGTCGCAACGGTGAGCAGCTGCGGGTGCCGGTCACCTGCCGGCTGGATACCGCTGAAGAAGTCTCGATCTACGAGGCCGGCGGCGTACTGCAGCGGTTTGCCCAGGACTTCCTGGAATCGGCGCAGGCGATGTGACGGTATGCCAGGCCCGCCCGCGAGGTGCGGGCCTGGCGCGTCGCTGGCATGGGGCCATCGGCGCGTAGGTTCCACAATAACCGGGACAGGCGGCGACATGTTTTACACCGTGGCGGGCGCGATCAATACCGCCTTCATCCTGCTGAGCCTGGTGGGTGTGTGGGCCCAACTGCGCAAGGTGTGGCAGCGCCGCGCGAGCGCGACGGCGGGCGCAAGCGCCACCGATATCCTGTCGCTCAACCAGTTCACGGTCAGTTTCCTCGCCTACCTGTCGTTCTTCGTCTACGGCTACAGCATCCAGCCGTTCAACCACTTCATCGTGTGGCCGCGCCTGCTTGCCTCGGTGCTTGTGCTGCTGATCCTGAGAGAGATCTGGACGGACCGGCTCAGCCGCACTGCGACCGCCAGCCTTGTCGTGGCGTGCGTGGCGCTGTTGTGCGCACTGCTGGGCCTGGTGTGGGGGCAACGTCACGTGGATGAGGGTCGCGTGCTCGCCTCGGCGATGATCGTGGCCGTTACCGCGCTGCTGGCCCAGGGCTATGCGCACCAGATCCTGCTGATCTGGCGCTCCGGCCGCACGGGCGCGGTGTCGCTGCGGATGAGCCAGCTGATCCTGCTGATGGACATCTCCACCATCGTGTTCGCCTTCGCCATGGGCCTGCGTCTGGGCTGGCCGTTGCTGCTGCTGGCCGTGGTCAGCGGAAGCACCAAGCTGATCATCCTGTGGCTGTTCCGCTGGGAACGTCGTAGTGCGGCGGCCGAAATAGTGGAGCGGCGGGATGAACGAGGCGGAGTTGCGATCAATGGGATGTAGGTGCACACTTTTATGGCAAAAATTGCCAAAGAGGTCTGATCATGGCCACGATGAACATCTCGCTCACCGATCCGCTCAAACAGTTTGTCGATGAGGAAGTAAGCCAGGGGGGGTACTCCAGTACGTCCGACTACGTGCGCGACCTGATCCGCCAGCGCCAGCGGCAAAAGGCCGAAGAGCTGCTGCGCCGGTTGATTGCGGAGGGCTTGGCGTCTGGCCCAAGTGCCCCGGTCACCTCGGCAACTTTCGAGCGGATGCGCGGTGACCTGGCAGAGCGGTTGGATCGTGAAGCGGATTGAGTGGCGACCACGCGCGGAACAGGACGTGGCCGACGCTGCGCTCTGGTTCGCGCGTCAGGGAGGGTTGGTGCTGGGCGAACGGTTCATCGCGACGGTGGATGCCACACTGCTGCGGATCGCGGCATGTCCTGGGGCAGGGTCCGCTCGGCACGCTTGGGTCAGCGATGACCTGCCGGTCCCACTGCGATTCGTGATCTTGCCCGTCTTTGATCGCTATCTGGTCTATTACCTTGACCTTCCGGACCGCGTTGACATCCTTCGCGTCTGGGATACCTCGCGCGGGCTCGATGCATTGATGGATCAGACGCCCTGACCGTCCTCCGGTGCACGCAGCGCCATTCAAGCGGATGACGCATCCGCTCGTCCCCATCCATCCTGCACGGACATGATTTCATGACCCATCTCCCCCAGCTCCGCATTCCCGCCACCTACCTGCGCGGTGGCACCAGCAAGGGTGTGTTCTTCAAGCTGAGCGACCTGCCTGCCGCCGCGCAGGTGCCGGGCCCGGCCCGCGATGCGCTGCTGATGCGCGTGATCGGCTCGCCCGACCCGTATGCCAAGCACACCGATGGCATGGGCGGCGCGACCTCCAGCACCAGCAAGTGCGTGATCATCTCCGCGCCGTCGGTGCCGGAGCACGACGTGGATTATCTGTACGGCCAGGTGGCGATCGAGACGGCATTTGTCGACTGGAGTGGCAACTGCGGCAACCTCAGCACGGCGGTGGGCCCGTTCGCGATCAGCAACGGAATGATCGATCCGGCGCGGATTCCGCACAACGGCCTGTGCACCGTGCGGATCTGGCAGGCCAACATCGGCAAGACCATCCTGGCGCACGTGCCGATCGTGGAGGGCCAGGTGCAGGAGGACGGCGATTTCGACCTTGATGGCGTGACCTTCCCGGCCGCGGAGATCCAGCTGGAGTTCCTGGATCCCTCCGATGATGGCGAGGGCGGGACGATGTTCCCGACCGGTAATCTGGTCGACACGCTCGACGTGCCCGGCGTGGGCAGCTTCCAGGCCACGATGATCACCGCCGGCATTCCCACCATCTTCCTCAACGCGGCTGATCTGGGCTACACCGGCACCGAACTGCAGCCGGCGATCAACGAGGACAAGGCCGCCCTGGCGCGTTTCGAAGCGATCCGCGCGCACGGCGCGGTGCGCATGGGGCTGATCGAGACCATCGAGCAGGCCGCGACCCGTCAGCACACACCGAAGGTCGCCTTCGTCGCCCCGGCGCAGGACTACGTGTCCTCCAGTGGCAAGCAGATCGCCGCGGGCGAGATCGACCTGCACGCGCGCGCGCTGTCCATGGGCAAGCTGCACCACGCGATGATGGGCACCGCCGCAGTCGCCATCGGCACTGCCGCCGCGATCCCGGGCACGCTGGTGAACCTGGCCGCCGGTGGCGGTGAGCGTGAATCGGTGAGCTTCGGTCATCCCTCCGGCACGTTGCGCGTGGGCGCGCAGGCGGCGCTCGTTGACGGTCAGTGGACGGTCACCAAGGCCATCATGAGCCGCAGTGCCCGCGTCTTGATGGACGGTGCGGTAAGGGTGCCTGCCACCACCTTGTAAGTCCCAACAGGAGAATCGCGATGTCCGGTCATGACAGCCACAGCAACCAGCGCCCGCCATGGGACACGGTCCTGACCGACATCGTCGATTACGTCCGCGACTACCCGGTCAGCTCGCCGCTGGCGTACACCACCGCGCGGCACTGCCTGATCGATACGCTGGGCTGCGGGTTGGCGGCGCTATCGTTCCCGGCCTGCAGCAAGCTGCTCGGGCCGCTGGTGCCCGGCATGCAGGTGATCAACGGCGCCCGGGTGCCAGGGACGCGCTTCGAGCTGGATCCGGTGCAGGGCGCCTTCAACATCGGCGCGATGATCCGCTGGCTGGATTTCAACGACACCTGGCTGGCCGCGGAGTGGGGGCATCCCTCCGACAACCTCGGCGGCATCCTGGCTACCGCCGACTGGCTCAGCCGCAATGCCGAGGCGCTGCGCCGGGCGCCACTGACCATGCGCGATGTGCTGGAGGCGATGATCAAGGCGCATGAAATCCAGGGTTGCCTGGCGTTGGAGAATGCGTTCAACCGGGTCGGGCTGGATCATGTGGTGCTGGTCAAGGTCGCCTCCACCGCGGTGGTGTCACACCTGCTTGGTCTGGATCGTGAGCGCATGCTCAATGCGCTGTCGCTGGCCTGGGTGGATGGGCAGTCGCTGCGCACCTACCGGCACGCGCCCAACACCGGCTCGCGCAAGAGCTGGGCGGCCGGTGATGCCACCAGCCGTGCGGTGCGCCTGTCGCTGATGGCCGCGGCCGGTGAGATGGGCTATCCCAGCGCGCTGACCGCGCCGACCTGGGGCTTCTACGATGTCTCCTTCGGCGGGCAGCCGTTCCGCTTCCAGCGGCCGTACGGCAGCTACGTGATGGAGAACGTGCTGTTCAAGATCAGCTATCCGGCCGAGTTCCATGGCCAGACGGCGGTCGAAGCGGCGATGCAGGTGCATGCGCAGATGCGCGCCAGCGGCAAACGCAGCGAAGACATCGCGCAGATCACCCTGCGCACCCAGCAGGCCTGCCTGCGCATCATCGACAAACCCGGCCCGCTGCATAACCCGGCCGACCGCGATCACTGCGTGCAGTACATGGTGGCGATCGGCCTGATCTTCGGCCGGCTGGTTGCCGAGGACTACGAGGACGACGTGGCGGCCGATCCGCGCATCGATCCGCTGCGGGCGACGATCACCTGCGTGGAAGAGCCGCAGTTCACGGCCGACTACCTGGACCCGGACAAGCGCAGCATCGCCAACGCGCTGCACGTGACCTTCGCCGATGGCAGCACGATGGAGGCCGTGGTCGAGTACCCGCTGGGCCACGCCCGGCGCCGGGCCGAGGGCATCCCGCTGCTGGAGGACAAGTTCCGCCGGCACCTGGCCGGGGTGTTCCCGACCGTGCAGCAGCGCCGGATCATCGAGGCGTCGCTGGACCCGGTCGCGCTGGAAGCGATGCCGGTGCACGAGTACGTCGACCTCTACGTCGCCGGGTAGAGCCGACCGTT
>DMZT01000244.1:7945-9853 GCA_003484865.1 Stenotrophomonas sp. | reverse complement strand
ATCAGCAGGTGGCCGGTGCTGGAGATCGGCAGGAATTCGGTGAGGCCTTCAAGAATGCCCAGAAGGAGGGCGGAGAACAGGTCGGACATCGGCGGTACTGGAGCTCGCGGAAGGGAGGAATCGGGCAGCGGCGACAGCGGGACGCTGTGGCCAACGTCGCCTGTCGACGGCCCGTGGGCGTAAAGCATAGAGCATCGCGCATCGCACCAAAGGTGTGCGTGGTGCAGCGTTTGCACTGCTTTGGTGCGTCCGCCCACGCGACGCGCGGCGCGCCAGGCCAGTGAAATCAAGGATTTGTGAACGCTGAAAAGTTGGCACGGGGTTTGCTGTATCTACCTACGCAATCACCCATCTGAGGTTTCACCGATGTCCGTGGAAAATGTTGAGAAGCTGATCAAGGACAACCAGATCGAGTTCATCGACCTGCGTTTCGTCGATATGCGTGGTATCGAGCAGCACGTCACCTTCCCGGTCAGCATCGTGGAGCCGTCGCTGTTTGAAGAAGGCAAGATGTTCGATGGCAGCTCGATCGCCGGCTGGAAGGGCATCAACGAATCGGACATGGTCCTGCTGCCGGATCCGTCCAGTGCCTACATCGACCCGTTCTACGCCGACCCGACCCTGGTCATCAGCTGCGACATCCTCGATCCGGCCACCATGCAGCCGTACGGCCGCTGCCCGCGCGGCATCGCCAAGCGCGCCGAGGCCTACCTGAAGTCCTCCGGCATCGCCGAGCAGGCCTTCTTCGGTCCGGAGCCGGAGTTCTTCATCTTCGACTCGGTCCGCTTCGCCAACGACATGGGCCACACCTTCTTCAAGATCGATTCCGAAGAAGCCGCGTGGAGCACCGGTGACAAGTACGACGGCGCCAACAGCGGCTACCGTCCCGCCGTGAAGGGCGGCTACTTCCCGGTCCCGCCGACCGATTCGCTGCACGACCTGCGTGCGGAAATGTGCAAGACGCTGGAACAGGTCGGCATCGAAGTGGAAGTGCAGCATCACGAAGTGGCCACCGCCGGCCAGTGCGAAATCGGCACCAAGTTCAGCACCCTGGTGCAGAAGGCCGACGAACTGCTGCGCATGAAGCACGTCATCAAGAACGTCGCCCACCGCAACGGCAAGACCGCCACCTTCATGCCCAAGCCGCTGGTCGGCGACAACGGCAGCGGCATGCACGTGCACCAGTCGCTCTCCAAGGGCGGCACCAACCTGTTCTCCGGTGACGGCTACGGCGGCCTGAGCCAGCTGGCGCTGTGGTACATCGGCGGCATCTTCAAGCACGCCAAGGCGATCAACGCCTTCGCCAACTCCGGCACCAACAGCTACAAGCGCCTGGTGCCCGGCTTCGAAGCCCCGGTGATGCTGGCCTATTCGGCCCGCAACCGCTCCGCCTCGTGCCGCATTCCGTGGGTGTCCAACCCGAAGGCGCGCCGCATCGAAATGCGCTTCCCCGATCCGATCCAGTCCGGCTACCTGACCTTCACCGTGCTGATGATGGCCGGCCTGGACGGCATCAAGAACCAGATCGACCCGGGCGCACCGAGCGACAAGGATCTGTACGACCTGCCGCCGGAAGAAGAGAAGCTGATCCCGCAGGTCTGCTCCTCGCTGGACCAGGCCCTGGAAGCGCTGGACAAGGACCGCGAGTTCCTCAAGGCCGGTGGCGTGATGAGCGACGACTTCATCGACGGCTACATCGCACTGAAGATGCAGGAAGTCACCAAGTTCCGCGCGGCGACCCATCCGCTCGAGTACCAGATGTACTACGCGAACTGAGCAACAGGTGACGATGACGAAGGATATCCCTCCCACTCTTTCGTCATCGTCGCCGCCTTTCCGGCTGGGGAGCCGGCAAGGTACGTCGTACAGCGGACCGTTGGTCCGCTACGAAAGGGTAGAGCGGACCGT
>DMZT01000244.1:922-7863 GCA_003484865.1 Stenotrophomonas sp. | reverse complement strand
GAGCGGACCGTTGGTCCGCTTCACCACCAGGGGCAAGAGAGACCGGACGCGTGTCATGGGCCCTTCCTCCCTCCCGCGTCACCGCTGGCGTCGCCCTTCGGGCGTCGGCAACGGCGTGGCCCATGCAACGTTCGGCGCAACGACCGGCGGCCATGTGCAAGTGGCCGCCGGTTGACCTGACATCGGTCCCACGTGGGCCGGTTCCATCCACCATCGGGATATGCGCATGAAATTGATCTCCGCCATCATCCGGCCGTTCAAGCTCGACGAGGTCCGCGAGGCCCTCTCCGACGCTGGCGTGTCGGGCATCACCGTGACCGAAGTCAAAGGCTTCGGGCGCCAGAAGGGCCACACCGAGTTGTATCGCGGCGCGGAGTACGTCGTGGATTTCCTGCCGAAGATCAAGATCGAGACCGTCGTGACCGACGATCGCCTGGAGGCCGTCGTCGAGGCCATCCAGACCGCGGCCGGCACCGGCAAGATCGGCGACGGCAAGATCTTTGTCACCGCGGTCGAACAGGTCGTCCGCATCCGCACCGGCGAAATCGGCGCTGACGCGCTCTAACCCCACTCGGAGCCCACAATGAAGACCTCTTTGTTCACCGGGTGGCAAGCCCGGTTCCATGCCGTGTGCCTGATGATGTTGCTCAGCGCATTGGCCGTTGGTGCCTTCTCCAGCAGCGCGCACGCCCAGGCGCAGGTCACGCCGGCACCCTCGGAGACGGTCGCGGTCGAGCCGTTGCCGACTGCGCCGGAGGCCACGGCTGCCCCGGTCGCCGAAGCCGCTGCTGCAGCCACCTTCGACCACGGCGATGTCGCCTGGATGCTGACCTCCACCTTGCTGGTGCTGCTGATGGTGGTGCCGGGCCTGGCCCTGTTCTACGGCGGCCTGGTCCGCTCAAAGAACGTGCTGTCCATCCTCAGCCAGATCCTGGTGGTGTTCTCGCTGGTGCTGATGCTGTGGGTGGCCTATGGCTACAGCGCGGTGTTCAGCGAAGGCAACGCGTTCTTCGGCTCGTTCACCCAGTTCGCCTTCCTCAAGGGCTTCGGGCCGGATACCGTCGGCAACACGCCGATCGCCGGCCTGCCGGACTATCTGTTCGTCGCCTTCCAGTCCACCTTCGCCGGCATCACCACCGCACTGATCGTCGGTGCGTTCGCCGAGCGCATCAAGTTCAAGGCCGTGCTGCTGTTCTCTGCCCTGTGGTTCACCCTGAGCTACATCCCGATGGCGCACATCGTGTGGGGCGGTGGCTATCTCGGTGAGATGGGCGCGATCGATTTCGCCGGTGGCACCGTGGTCCACATCAATGCCGGCGTGGCGGGCCTGGTGGGCGCGTACTTCGTCGGCAAGCGCATCGGCTACGGCCAGACGGCACTGAAGCCGCACAACGTGCCGTTCACCTACATCGGGGCGATGCTGCTGTGGGTGGGCTGGTTCGGCTTCAACGCCGGCTCGGCCGCCGCGGCCGATACCGTCGCCTCGCTGGCCTTCATCAACACCATCCTCGCCACGGCTGCTGCCGTGCTGGGCTGGACCTTGGTCGAAGCGGTCAGCAAGGGCAAGCCGTCCGCGCTGGGCGCCGCCTCCGGCGCCGTGGCCGGCCTGGTCGGCATCACCCCGGCCTGCGGCACCGTGGGTCCGCTGGGCGCGATCGTGATCGGCCTGGTCGCCGGCGTGGTCTGCGTCTGGGGCGTCACCGGTCTCAAGCGCCTGCTCAAGGTCGATGACACCGCCGACGTGTTCGGCGTGCACGGCATCGGCGGCATCGTCGGTGCACTGCTCACCGGTGTGTTCAGCGCGCAATCGCTGGGCGGCACCAAGGCCGATCTGGACATCGGCCACCAGGTCTGGGTGCAGCTGGTCAGCGTCGGCTTCACCATCGTCTGGTGTGCCGTGGCCACCGTGCTGATCCTGCTGGTGGTACGCATGGTGTTCGGCCTGCGCGTCACCGAAGAAGCAGAGCGCACCGGCCTGGACGTCACCTCGCACGGCGAGTCGGCCTACGAGGCCTGAGCTGCGCGATACCGCATTAGAAACGAGAGAGAGATGCTTTACCTTCGCCGGCGGCCTTCGGGTCGCCGGCTTTTTTGTGGGCGCCTGCCGGGCATTACCGCGCTTTGGCAGCGGATCGTGCAATCACGCACAATGCAGGCATGCACGTGACCCGTACTTCCCTCGCACTGCTCGCCCTTCTGCTGCTCGCCGCCTGCGCCAGTACCACCGTCCGCAGCCCGCTCGCCACCTGGGTGCCGTCGCCGAACCACAACGCGCGCGCGCCGGTGGTGATCGTGCTGCACCACACCGATCAGCATTCCGTGCAGGAGAGCCTGGATACGCTGCGTAGTGCCAACAGCGGAGGCAAGGTCAGCTCGCACTACCTGGTCGGCGCCGATGGCCACATTTACCAGCTGGTGGGCGATGACCGTCGCGCCTGGCATGCCGGTCCCGGGCGCTGGGGCACCATCACCGATCTCAACTCGGCCTCGATCGGCATCGAGATCGACAACGACGGCGACACACCGTTCGCACCGGCACAGATCGCGGCCTTGATCCGCTTGCTGGATGACCTGTGCACGCGCCTGCGCATCCCGCGCAGCCAGATCATCGCGCATGCCGATCTGGCCCCGTCGCGCAAGCAGGATCCCAGCCGCTTCTTCCCGTGGCAGCAACTGGCCGAAGCCGGTTTCGGCGTGTGGCCGCGCGCAGCCGATGGCCCGGCACCGGTCGGCTTCGATCCCTGGATGGCCCTGCAGACGTTCGGTTACCCGATGGACGACCGCGCTGCTGCCGTCGGCGCCTTCCATCGCCGCTTCCGCGGCCGCGATGATCTCCCCGCGGATCTCGATGTCGAAGACGCCCGCATCCTGCACTCGCTGCTGCTGCAACAGGAACGCCGCCCATGAAGTTCACGCCCGTCCTGTCCACACTCAAGCACGCCGCGCTGATGGGCGTCGGGTTGGCGCTGTTGAGCGCGTGCGCGGTCGCGCCGCAGCGCCCGGCATCACCAGCGCCAGCGCCAACCAGCACCTATGCGAAGGCAAACTGGAGCGCATTGCCCGCCGTCGCGGACGCCGATCTGCAAGCCGGCTTCGCGGCCTGGCGCAGTGCCTGCCCGCGCCTGAAGACGGAGGCCAACTGGGCACCCACCTGCGCAGCGGCGGCCAAGGTTGCCACCACGCCGGTCGCCATCCGCCAGTTCCTGCAGGCGAATCTCGACATCTATGCGCTGCGCGCCGCCAACAACCGGGCTGACGGCCTGATCACCGGCTACTACGAGCCCATCTACGCCGGCAGCCTCACGCGTACCGCCAAGGCATCGGTGCCGGTGTACGGCGTGCCGGGCGACATGGTCAGCGTCCAGCTCGACAGCCTCTACCCCGAACTCAAGGGCAAGCGCCTGCGCGGCCGCGTGGAAGGGCGCGTGCTCAAACCGTATGACGATGCCGCGCGGATCGCCGCGAACGGCGTCAAAGCACCGGTGCTGGCTTGGCTGACCCACCCGATGGACCTGCAGTTCCTGCAGATCCAGGGCTCCGGTCGCGTCCAGCTGGCCGACGGCCGTCAGCTGCGTATCGCCTACGCCGACCAGAACGGCCATCCCTACCGCCCGATCGGCCGCTGGCTGGTGGAGCAGGGTGAGCTGAAGCAGGCCGACGTGAGCATGGCCGCCATCCGCGCCTGGGCCGATGCCCATCCCGCGCGCGTGCCTGAGCTGCTGGCCAGCAACCCCAGCTATGTGTTCTTCACCCGCGGCCCGGACAGCGATGAAGGCCCGCGCGGCTCGTTGAACGTGCCGCTGACCGCCGGCTACAGCGTCGCGGTGGATCGCAACGTCGTGCCGCTGGGCAGTCTGCTGTGGCTGTCCACCACGCGCCCGGACGGCACCGCCCTGGTGCGCCCGGTCGCCGCGCAGGATACCGGTGGTGCCATCACCGGCGAAGTGCGCGCGGACCTGTTCTGGGGCACCGGCGATGCGGCGGGCGAGCTGGCCGGGCACATGAAGCAGAAGGGCACGATCTGGATGCTGTGGCCGAAGGGTGTGGCGTTGCCGAAGGCGCCTGACAAGAGCGAGTGACACCGATGGATGAACTGCAGCGACTCCAGCACTGGTATCGAATGCAGTGCAATGAGGACTGGGAGCATACGTTCGGGGTCACTATCGAGACCCTTGATAACCCCGGCTGGCACGTCAGCATTGATCTCATCGAGACGGAGCTTGAGCAAAAGCCCTTTGCATCGATCAGCCGCAGGGACTCGGAAGATGATGCTGACTGGATCATCTGCACGGTTGAGAAGTCGCAGTTTGTGGCGAGCGGTGGTGCCGGGAACTTGACTGAGTTGCTTGGTGTATTTCTCAGTTGGGCTGAGGCTTAGCACTAGCGATCAATTGCCGGGAGGACTCATGAAAGTCAAACGCATCATCGCCAACATCGCCGCGTCCGACCCCGCCGCCGCGGACAGTTTCTATCGGGACATCCTCGGCCTGGAACTGGTCATGGATCACGGCTGGATCCGCACGTACGCCGGGTCAGCCGACATGAACGTCCAGGTGAGTGTCGCGGCCGAGGGCGGATCCGGTACCGAGGTTCCCGATCTTTCCATCGAGGTGGACGACGTGGACGAAGCGCTCCGACGGGTCCAGGCGGCGAACTTGCCCATCGCGTATGGCCCAGCCAACGAACCATGGGGCGTCCGCAGATTCCATGTCCGGGATCCGTTGGGCCAGCTGGTAAATATCCTGGAGCATGTCTAGGTACAGACTGACCATGCACACAACTTCTCTAGATGTCGCAGACGACGCAACGGCCTGCGCTTTCTTCCGGATTGGACTGGTCTTGGGCGTGCTGGATGAGGAGGCCAGCCGGGAATGGGCGTACGCCCGGATCGAAGCACGCGATACGCCGGCCATCGAGATCATCGAAATCGCCACCGCGTATGACCGCAATGCAGCTCTGGATGCGCTGCAAGCCGTTACGGCCCATGCCGATTGGCCAGCCGCCGGCCGCTGGCTGCTGGAGGACTTGCTGGCGCAGTTCCAGTCCGGTCAGCGCTCGGCGTTGGACACGTGCCGGACTGCCATGCAGGTGGCGCGTGCGACGCAGCTTCCGGAGGATGTCTACTATGCGTTCGATGGTCTCGAAGACGAGTTGGTGCTTTTGGCCAATGGGATCTACGGAACAGTTGCCGGGCTCGAGGCGGACTTGGTAGACGCACTGAAGCAGCACTCCGGCACCGTTTGATTTGACCTGAATCTCTCGGCGATCTACTCCGTTCACAGTCCTCCTACGCTCAACCCACCTTCGTTTTGCACTACATTGGTGCAATGACCACCACGCTCCCGCCTCCCGCCCTCGACGCCCTCGGCACTCCGGTCGCCTGGGCCGACGCCAGCGGCCGTGTGGTGGGCTGCAATCCGGCCTTCGCCCGCTGGCTGGGCGTGAGCGTGCGCCGCCTGCTGGGCCAGCCGCTGGCTTCGCTGGAGGCCCAGGGCGACGCCTTGGCCCACTTCCTGGCCCGCGATGAGCGCGACACCCTGCGCCTGCACCGGCTGGCCCTGGCGCTGCCGGGCGATGCGCCGCGCTTTGCCGAGGGGTGGCTCAGCCGCTGGGACGAGGGCGGCTGGCTGCTGGAGGCGCATCCGGTCGATGAATTCCCGGGGCTGGACCCCACCCAGGCGCTGCCCAGCGCGCTCAGTGCCGCGCTCAAGGGCCTGGCGCACGAGCTGCGCAACCCGCTGGCGGGATTGAAGGGCGCGGCCCAGCTGCTGGCACGCCGCAACGCGCAACGCGATCCGGACGAGCGTGAGCTGATCGAGCTGATCGGCTCGGAGATCGAGCGCCTGAACGGCCTGCTCGAGCAACTGCTGTCACCCGCGCCGGCCGCGCCGCATGCACCGCTCAACATTCATGCCTCGCTGGAACGCGTCCTGCGCCTGGCCGAGAGCGAGGGTGGCTGGGCGGTCCGGATCCAGCGCGATTACGACCCCAGCATTCCCGAGTTTGATGGCGATGCGGACCGGCTCACCCAGGCCGTGTGGAACCTGGTCCGCAATGCGATCCAAGCCGGTGCGGGCACCGTCACCCTGCGCACGCGCGTGGAGCACGGCGTGCGCATCACCGATCAACTGCATCCGCTGGCGCTGCGGCTGGAAATCGCCGATGACGGCCGTGGCGTGCCCGAAGACCTGGCCGAGCATCTGTTCCTGCCGCTGGTCAGCGGCCGCGCCGAAGGCACCGGGCTGGGCCTGGCGTTGGCGCAGCAGGTCGCGCGCGAGCATCGCGGCACCCTGACCTACCGCTCGCGCCCGGGCCATACCGTATTCACCGTGCTGCTGCCGATCGGGCAGGGCACCCCCGCCGAGGACACCGCCACTCATGGCTGACCAGGTCGACACCACCGCCCAGCGCGTCTGGGTGGTCGACGATGACCGCGCGGTGCGGTTCGTGCTGTGCACCGCGCTGCGCGAGGCCGGCTACCGTGTCGAAGGGTTCGACGGTGCGGCTGCCGCGCTGGCGATGCTCGCCGAGCAGGCGCCGCCGGATCTGCTGTTCACCGATGTCCGCATGCCCGGCGATGATGGGCTGGTGTTGCTCGACAAGCTCAAGGCAGCGCATCCGCAGCTGCCGGTGATCGTGATGTCGGCCTATACCGATGTGGCGAGCACCGCAGGTGCCTTCCGCGGCGGTGCACAGGAGTTCCTGTCCAAGCCATTCGATCTGGACGATGCGGTCGCCCTGGCGCAGCGCGTCCTGCCGGCCCCGGATGTCACCTTGGCCGAGCCGAGCGAGACCGCCAGCACGACACCGCCCGATCAGCGTCCGCAGCTGGTCGGCGATACGCCGGCGATGCGCGCGTTGTTCCGCGCGATCGGGCGCCTCGCGCAGGCGCCGTTGTCGGTCTTGATCAACGGCGAAACCGGCACCGGCAAGGAGCTGGT
>DMZT01000244.1:0-813 GCA_003484865.1 Stenotrophomonas sp. | reverse complement strand
GGCACCGGCAAGGAGCTGGTCGCGCATGCGCTGCACCACGAGTCGCCGCGGGTGCAGGGGCCGTTCGTCGCCCTCAATACCGCGGCGATTCCGTCCGAACTGCTGGAAAGCGAGTTGTTCGGCCACGAGGCCGGTGCGTTCACCGGTGCGCAGCGTCGCCACATCGGCCGCTTCGAGCAGGCCAATGGCGGCACGTTGTTCCTGGATGAAATCGGCGACATGCCGTTGCCGCTGCAGACACGGCTGCTGCGCGTGCTGGCCGAGGGCGAGTTCTTCCGCGTCGGCGGGCGCGAGTTGATCCGGGTCGATGTGCGTGTGATCGCCGCGACCCATCAGGATCTGGAAACGCTGGTCGCGCAGGGGCGCTTCCGCGCCGATCTGCTGCACCGGCTGGATGTGGTGCGGTTGCGATTGCCACCGCTGCGTGAGCGTCGCGACGATGTCGCGCAACTGGCCGAGACCTTCCTGGCCGCGGCCGCGCGCAAACTGGATACGCCACCCAAGCGGCTGACCGCGGCGGCGCTGCAGGCGCTGCGCGAACACGATTGGCCCGGCAACGTGCGTGAGCTGGAGAACGTTTGCTGGCGCATGGCGGCGCTTGCCGCGGCCGACAGCATCGGCGTGGCCGACGTGGACAGCGCGCTGCATCGCGGTGCGGGTGCGCCACGCTCGCGCAGTGCCGGCGATCCGGGGCAGTGGGAAACGCTGCTCTCGGCATGGGCGCGCCAGCGTCTGGCCGAAGGGGCCGAAGGCCTGCACGCGCAGGTGCGCGATCGGGTCGACCAAGCCCTGCTCGAAGCGGCCCTGCAGATC
>DMZT01000245.1 GCA_003484865.1 Stenotrophomonas sp. | reverse complement strand
GCGCATTGCTGATGTTGTGCCGGCCCGGCAGGCCCAGCGTGATCTCGGCATCGCCCGCGGGCGTGGACAGCACGAACTGGCTGCCCTGCGCGGCCGGGCGGATCGCACGCGCGGTGACATCGGCGGTGTGCTCCAGGCCGTAGCGCAGCACGCGGCAACGCGGCGGCTGGCCGACGATGTGCTGTTCGAACCAGATCCCGAAGGCGTCATCGGCATTGATCACGGCCACCCCATCGGACGGCAGCGCCGCGTAGATCGCGCCCTTGGTGGTCGCCACGCCCTGCAGGCTGCCCATGCGTTCCAGATGCGCCGGGGCGATGTTGTTCACCAGCGCGTAGTGCGGGCGCACGATCTCGGTGAGGTAGGCGATGTCGCCCGGCTTGCCGGCGCCCATCTCGTAGACGGCGTAGTCGGCATCTTCCGGCGCATCGAGCACTGCCAGCGGCAGGCCGATCTCGTTGTTGCGGTTGCCGGGGTTGGCGTAGACCACCTTGCGGTCGTCACGTGCCACCTGTTCCAGGATGGCCAGCAGCAGGCTCTTGGCGCTGGTCTTGCCGTTGCTGCCGGTGATGGCGAAGACCGCGGTGTCGCGGTCACGCTGCATGCCGGCGGCGATGCGGCCCAGGGCGTGTTCGCTGTCGGCGACCACGATCTGCGGCAGGGCGACATCAAGCAGGCGTTCGACCAGCATCGCCGAGGCACCGCGTGCCAGCGCGTCGGCCGCGAAGTCATGGCCATCGAAACGCTCGCCCCGCAGCGCCACATACAGGCTGCCGGGCGCGAGCGTACGGGTGTCATTGCTGATGGCATCGATGGCGGTGTCTTCGCCATGGATCTCACCACCGGCCCAGTGGGCGATCAGCGACAGCGGGGTGCGCTTCATGTAGTCACCCCCGCGCGCGCGGCCAGCACACGGCCGGCCACCTCGGTGTCATCGAAGGCGTGCTGGACCCCGTGGATCTCCTGATAGGGCTCGTGGCCCTTGCCGGCGATCAGCACGATATCGCCCGCGCCGGCCTGGCCGATCGCGGTGGCGATCGCGGCGGCGCGGTTGCGCTGCACAGTGACGGCAGCGGGTGCATCAAATCCCTTGAGGATGTCGGCCACGATCACGTCGCCGTCTTCGCCGCGTGGATTGTCGTCGGTGACGATCACCACGTCGGCATGTTGCTCCGCGATGGCGGCCATCTGCGGGCGCTTGCCGGTATCGCGCTCGCCGCCGCAGCCGAACACGCAGATCAGGCGCCCGGCCAGATGGCCCTGCACGCTGGTGAGTGCCTGTTCCAGCGCATCCGGGGTGTGCGCGTAATCGACCACGACGGTGGGCAGGCCACCCTCGCCGCCCAGGCGGTTCATGCGCCCGGCGATCGGCTGCAGCTGCGAGAGCAGCGCGGCGATCGCGGCCGGGGCGTGATCCAGCGCATGCAGCGCACCGGCCACGGCCAGCAGGTTGTCCACGTTGAAGCGGCCGAGCAGCGGCGACTGCACCGGATGGCGCTGACCGTCCACGACCAGATCGAAGGCGATGCCGCGACCGTCCAGGGTGAGCGAATCAGCGCGTACGGTGGCCTGCGCGGCACCGCGCGAGCTCACGCCGATCGGGCGGACGCTCTCACCGACAGTGCGCAGCAGTTCGCTGCCGAAGCTGTCATCGAGGTTGACCACGGCGGCCTTGAGCCCGTCGCGGTGGAACAGCCTGGCCTTGGCCGCGCCGTACTGCGCCATGTCGCCGTGATAGTCGAGATGGTCGCGGGTGAGATTGGTGAACACCGCCACGTCGTAATGCACGGCATCCACGCGGCCCTGATCAAGCGCGTGCGAGCTGACTTCCATCGCCACGGCCTGGGCACCCCCGTCGCGCAGCTGCGCCAGCACCTCATGCATCTGCAGCACCAGCGGCGTGGTGAAGCCGGTCGGCACCACGTCGCCATACAGTCCGACGCCCAACGTGCCGATACTGCCGCTGCGGGTGCCGAGCAGGTGCCAGGCCTGGGCCAGCAACTGCACGGTGGACGTTTTACCGTTGGTGCCGGTCACGCCGACCATCGTCATCGCGCGCGAGGGGTGGCCGTGGAACTGATCGGCCATCGCGCCCATGCGGTGGCGCAGGCCCGGCACGGCAATCGCATCGGTCGGGGCCGGCAGCTCGGCCGGGGCCGGCGGGTCGAACAGGATCGCCCCGGCGCCATTGGCGCGGGCCTGATCGACAAAGCCCAGCCCGTGCGCGCCGAAGCCGGCGATCGCCACGAAGGCATTGCCCGGGCGCACCGCGCGGCTGTCCAGCACCAGGCCGGTGATGGTCGGGTCGTGGCTCAGCACCACATCGGGAAGCAACTGCGACAGCAACATCATCTGGCTCATTGCGTGCCTCCCTGCGCGGGCGGCACTGTGGCGTGCGCGCTGGGCAGCGCGGCATCGAATTCTGCGGCGGCATCGGGCGCGATCACCGTTTCCGGCGGCGGCATCGGCAGCACCGAGGCCGAGTGGCCCATCTTTCCGGACTGCTGGGCGGCCAGCCACGACTCGATGTCATCCGGCGGCACGTCCATCAGGCGCAGCGCGCCTTCCATGACGTTGTGGAACACCGGTGCGGAGACCAGGCCGCCGTAATACTTGCCGCCCTGCGGGTCGTTGATGACGATCACCGTGGCAAAGCGCGGGTTGGTGGCGGGCACCACGCCGGCGAACAGCGCGTTGTAATGGCCACGCTCGTAACCGCCGGGGCCGGCCTTGCGGGCGGTGCCGGTCTTGCCGGCCACGTGGTAACCCAGCACCGCCGCCTGCTTGGCGCCGCCCTGGGTGACCACGGTTTCCATCATCGCCACGACTTCCTTGGCGATCTTCTCGTCGATGATCTGCTTGCCTTCGTTGCGCTGGCCCTTGACGAAGGTCGGCGCGATCAGCTTGCCGCCGTTGCCCAGCGCCGAGTAGGCGGTCGCGATCTGCAGCGGGCTGACATTCAGGCCGTAGCCATAGGACATGGTGGTCTTGGACGGACCACTCCAGCGCGCCGGGCGCGGCAGCACGCCGGCCGATTCGCCCGGGAAGCCGCTGTGCGGGGCGACGCCATAACCGAAGCTGTGAATGTGGTCGTAGAAGACCTGGTCCGGCATCTTGGCGGCGATCTTGGCCGCGCCGATGTTCGAGCTGCGGGTGATCACGCCGGTGACGTTGAGCACGCCATTGTTCCGCGGCACGTCTTTGATCGTGTAGCGGCCCAGCGCCATGTAGCCCGGGTTGGTGTCCACCGTGGTGTCTTTGGTGACCACGCCGGACTGCAGCGCCGAGGCGATGGTCAGCGGCTTCATGGTCGAACCCGGCTCGACCAGATCGGTCACCGCGCGGTTGCGGCGGGTGTCCGGCGCAGCGCCACCCACGGCATTGGGGTTGTAGGTCGGCAGGTTGACCATGGCCAGGATCTCGCCGGTGGCCACATCCATGATCACCATCGAGCCGCCCGCGGCCTTGTTTTCGATCAGCGCGTTGCGCAGCTCCTTGAAGGCCAGGAACTGGATGCGGCGGTCGATGCTGAGAGTGAGGTCCTTGCCCGGCTCGGCGGCACGCAGCAGATCGCTCTCCACCGTGTCGCCCTTGCGGTTGCGGATCACACGCTTGGCGCCGGCCTTGCCGCGCAGCCATTCGTCGAAGGCCAGCTCCAGCCCTTCCTGGCCGCGGTCGTCGATGTTGGTGAAGCCGAGCACGTGCGCCATCGCCTCACCCTGCGGGTAGAAGCGGCGGAACTCGCGCTGCGAGGCCACGCCCGGGATCTTCATCGCGACCACTTTTTCCGCGTCGTCCGGATTGATCCGGCGGCGCAGATACATGAATTCTTTATCGGCCTTCTGCGAAAGCTTGGAGGTCAGCTCATCCAGCGGCATGCCCAGCGCGGTCGCCAGCTCGGGGATACGGTCGGGCGAGCGCAGCAGTTCCTGCGGGTTGACCCAGATCGAGGCGACCGGGGTGGACACCGCGACCGGCTCGCCATTGCGGTCGGTGATCATGCCGCGCGAGGTGTTGATCGGCAGTTCGCGCAGGTAACGGGCTTCGCCCTGGCGCTGGTAGAACTCACTGTTGATGATCTGCACGTAGGCGGCGCGGCCGACCAGCGAGACCGAGCACAGGCCCAGCGCCAGCCCCACCCACTTCAGGCGCTGGCGGAGGTTGAAGCTGTTGCGAGCACGGTTGCGGCCGGACTTGTTCATGGCCGGATCACCACGACATCGGCCGCTTCGGGGAACTTCATGCCCAGGCGCTCGCGGGCGACGCGGTCGACCCGGGTCGCCTCGGCCAGGGTGGCCTGCTCAAGCTGCAGGCGACCGAACTCGATGTTGATCTCATCGCGCGCACGCTCGACCCGGGACAGCTCCACGAAGGTCTGGCGGTGGCGATGGCGCATGAACACCACACCGATCGCCGAGGCGACGGTGCAGGCCAGCAGCACGATCAACAGCAGGCGGCTCATCCAGCCACCTCACGCTTTTCGGCGACGCGCAGCACGGCGCTGCGCGAGCGCGGATTGACCGCCAGCTCGTCGTCTTCGGCCTTGATGGCGCCACCGTGCAGGTCCAGCGTCGGCACGAAGGCAGCCAGCTCGGGCAACCGGCGGTTGCTCGGCGGTGCCTTGGCGTAGCGGTTCATGAACTGTTTGACGATGCGGTCTTCCAGCGAATGGAAGCTGATCACCGCCAGCCGGCCACCGGGCTTGAGCCGCGCCATCGCCGCGTCCAGGCCCGCCTCGAGGTCGGCCAGTTCGCGGTTGATATGGATGCGGATCGCCTGGAAGCTGCGCGTGGCCGGGTGGATCTTGTCCTTGCCACGCGGCATCACCGAGGCGATCACCTCCGCCAGCTCGGCGGTGCGGGTGAAGGGTTGCTTGTCGCGGCGGGCGACGATGGCCTTGGCGATGCAGCGGCCCTGGCGTTCTTCGCCGTAGGTCCACAGCACGTCCATCAGCTCGCGCTCTTCAACGCGGTTGAGCCACTGCGCCGCACTTTCACCGCTGTCCGGGTCCATGCGCATGTCCAGCGGGCCGTCCTTGCCGAAGCTGAAACCGCGCTCGGCGACATCCAGCTGGGGCGAGGACACGCCCAGGTCGAACAGCACGCCATCCAGGCCCTGCGCGGTGGCATCCCAGTGCAGCAGATCAGCAAAGCTGCCACGGAAGATCGAGACGCGCGGGTCCGGCGCGAAATCACGCTCGGCTACCGCAATCGCCTCCGGATCCTTGTCCATGACCAGCAGTCGGCCTCCCGGACCGAGTTGCTCGAGCACGCCCCTGGCGTGACCGCCACGACCGAACGTGCCATCGAGATACACGCCGTTTTCGATCACCTTCAGGCCATCCAGGACCTGCGTGTACAGGACCGGCAGGTGGCCTGCCGGCGACTGCGACACCGGAAGGTGACCGGCCTGCGCTGCTCCGCGCATCCGGGCACCCCGGCTCACAACTTCAGGTCGAGCAACCCATCGCCGAGATCCTCGTCAGACAACGTCTGCTGGATCAACGCGCGATGAGCCTGCTCGCTCCACAATTCGAATTTGTCGCCCATACCGAGCAGCACCGCCTTCTTTTCAATGCCAACGGCACCACGGTGGCTGGCGGGAATACTGATGCGGCCGTTGCCGTCCAGCTCCAGATGCGCGGCCGAACCGACCAGCTTCTGTTGCAGGAGGCGCACGACGCGCTGTGTGTTGGGCTTGGACATGACGTCATCACGGACGCGTTCCCATTCCTGTTCGGCGTACAGCCACAGACAGCCGGACTCGAACGGGTTGTAGGTCAGGACCAGACGGTTGTTGCTCACACGCGCGACAAGGTCGCGATGCGCGGTCGGAACCGCCATGCGCCCTTTGTCGTCAACAGTGATGGCCGTCTCGCCTTGAAACACGACGTTTTCACCTTTCCTTCGCCTGGTGAAACATTGAACCACGAAAAACCACAAAAAACCCGGTTTCCCCTCTGATGCCCACCTTAGCAGTGCCGATTGGGTTGTCAACAACTTTGCGAAGGCGAAATCACTTTGAACATCAAGGGCTTGCAGCGATCTTTAGAGACTTGTTCAAGGCTTATCCACAAGTTGCTGTTTCGTCTCATTTTTTGAGATTTCGCCGAAGTTCAGGCCTGTGGAGGCCGCGTGAAACATCGCCCCGTATTCAGTCCTGACCCGGCCGCCATCGCCTTCGCCCTGCGCAGAACCGGCACAATGTGAGGCATGTGTCTGCTCGCCCTTGCCTGGAAAACCCACCCCCGCTGGCAGTTGGTGATGGTCGGTAACCGCGATGAGTTCCACGCGCGGCCGACCGCCGCCCTGGCCCGGTGGCCCGCGCCGGATGACGGGGTGGCCGCAGGCCGCGACCTGCGCTCGGGC
>DMZT01000246.1 GCA_003484865.1 Stenotrophomonas sp. | reverse complement strand
GATCAGGCCCAGGCGCGGCAGTGCGCCGATCGCCTGCGCCAGGCGCTGCGTGAGTCGTCCGCGCGGCTGGACGGCATGCCGGTGCCGGTGACGGCGAGCATCGGCCTGGCGATCGATCAGGGCACAGGCGACATGGCGCGCCTGCTCGGTGCAGCCGATGCCGCGTTGTACCGGGCCAAGGCCGAGGGCCGCGACCGCACCATCAGCGCGGCGGCCTTGACGGTGCAGTGAGGTGCGCGGCGACGCCGCCGCCTTCCCCGGCACGGGGCCAGCCGTGTAAGTTGGGTCACATCGGCCACGCCCGCGCGTCGTGGTGGCATGACCTTCAACAAGGGGAAGTACGGAAGATGTCTACACACCACCTGAGGCTGGCCGGTGCGCTGGTCGCCGCCCTGTGTGCCGGCTGTGCGCCGGTACCGGAAGATGCATCCGGCGCCGCCGCCGCTCAACGCCTTTTCGGCACGCTCGCGTTCCAGCCCTGCACCCTGACCAGCGCGCAGGCCAGCGCGAACGTGGAGGCACAGTGCGCCACGCTGCAGGTGCCGGAAAATCCGGCCGAACCCGACGGCCGCCGGATCGGGTTGAACATCGCCTGGCTGGAGGCCGGCAACGACGGCGCTGGCAAGGCCGACCCGGTCTTCTTCCTCGCCGGTGGCCCCGGCCAGGCCGCGACCGAGGTCGCCGCACCGGTGAACATGGCACTTCGCGATGTGCGCAAGCAGCGCGACATTTTCCTGATCGATCAACGCGGCACCGGCAAATCCAATCCGCTCACCTGCCTGGATGCGCAGGGCAAGGAGCTGCCGCTGGATGAGAACGCGGCGCCGAGCGCGCGCCTGATCGAAGACTATGCCCGCCGCTGCGCGCAGTCGCTGACCGGTCGCGCCGATACCCGCTTCTACACCACCACCGAAGCCATCGGCGACCTCGATACGGTGCGCAAGGCACTGGGCGTGGACAAGATCAACGTGATCGGTGGCTCCTACGGCACGCGCGTGGCACAGCAGTACGCCGCGCACTATCCGCAGCACACCCGCACCGTCGTGATCGATGGCGTGGTGCCGAACGACCTGGTGGTCGGTGGCGACTTCGCCAACACCTTCGAAGATGCGATCACCCTGCAGTCGGCGCAGTGCCGCCAGGATCCGATCTGCGCCAAGCGCTTCCCGGTGGACACCCGCACCCAGCTGCGCAACGTCATGGCCACGCTGGCCAGGGCGCCGGTCGAGGTCGAGTACCGCAATCCCGGCACCGGCCAGGCCGAGCGTGATGTGCTGACCGCCGATTCGGTGACCGGACTGGCCTTCATGTTCTCGTACATGCCCGAGCTGTCCTCGCTGCTGCCGGTGATGCTTGATGAGGCCGCGCAGGGTCGCTATGCGCCGCTGATGTCGCTGAGCAAGATGGCCAGCCGCACGCTCGGGGTGCAGATGAACCGTGGCATGCAGTGGTCGGTGCTGTGCGCCGAAGATGCCGATCGCTACCAGGAAGGCGCGCAGGGCGACCGTGTGCTCGGCCCGGAAGTGGCGCGCATGTTCTTCGCCGCCTGCCCGGCCTGGAACGCCGGTTCGCGACCGAAGGATTTCACCGCGCCGTTCGCCTCGACGCTGCCGGTGCTGCTGCTGTCGGGCCAGTTCGATCCGGTCACGCCGCCGCGCTACGCCGAGCAGGTGCTCAAGCAGCTGCCCAACGGGCGTCACCTGCTCGCCAAGGGGCAGGGCCACGGCACGATCAACGCCGGCTGCATGCCGCGCATCCTCGGCCAGTTCATCGACACGGCGGATGCCAAATCCCTCGACGCCACCTGCCTGGATACCCTCAGCCCGGTGCCCGCCTTCACCTCGTTCAACGGATGGGCCCCATGAACCGTTCCTCCCACCGCACCGGGGAGGTGCGCGCATGATCGTCGCCGAGAACCTGCATAAAGCGTTCAAGACCAAGACCGGCCTGATCCAGGCCGTCCAGAACGTCGGCTTCCAGGCCGAAGACGGCCGCATCACCGGCCTGCTCGGGCCGAACGGTGCCGGCAAGACCACCACCATGCGCATGCTGTACACGCTGATGAAGCCCGACCAGGGCCGCGTACTGGTGGATGGCATCGACGCGGCGGTGGACCCGGTCGCGGTGCGCCGCCAGCTGGCGGTGCTGCCCGATGCCCGGGGGGTCTACAAGCGCCTGACCGCGCGCGAGAACATCGCCTACTTCGGCCAGCTGCACGGCATGAGTGCCGCGCGGATCCGCGAGCGCACCAAGGTGTTGTGCACGGCGCTGGAGATGGAGGACATCCTCGACCGCCAGACCGAAGGCTTCTCGCAAGGCCAGCGCACCAAGACCGCGATCGCCCGCGCCCTGGTGCACGACCCGCGCAACGTGATCCTGGATGAGCCCACCAACGGGCTGGACGTGATGACCACGCGCGCGCTGCGCGGGTTCCTGCGCGGGCTGCGTGACGAAGGTCGCTGCGTGATTTTCTCGAGCCACATCATGCAGGAGGTGGCCGCGCTGTGTGACCACGTGGTGATCATCGCGCAGGGCACGGTGATGGCCGCCGGCAGTGCCGATGAGCTGCGCGCACAGACCGGGGAAAGCAACCTGGAAGATGCCTTCGTCAAGGCAATCGGTACCGAAGAAGGATTGCACGCATGAGTTCGTTCGCCACGCTGTTGACCGTGATGCGCAAGGAACTGCGCGATCTCTCCCGTGACCGCCGCACGCTCGCGCTGACGCTGCTGCTGGGGCCGCTGTTGTACCCGGTACTGATCCTGGGCATGAGCAAACTGGCCGAAAGCCGGGTCAAGACGCAGATCGAGCAGCCGCTGGAAATCCC
This sequence comes from Stenotrophomonas sp., assembly GCA_003484865.1. GTDB lineage: Bacteria > Pseudomonadota > Gammaproteobacteria > Xanthomonadales > Xanthomonadaceae > Stenotrophomonas. The sequence continues at coordinate 2,166 of DMZT01000246.1, read as the reverse complement.
GATGATCGGCGGCGAGCATGCCCCCAATCTGGTGCGTTTCCTGGCATCGCAGGGTCTGAATGCGACCGAGGCACCGAAAGACCTCACCGAGGCGATCCGCAGCCAGCGCATTGATGTGGCGCTGCGCATCAGCCCGGACTTCGGCAAGGACTGGGCCGACGGCCGCCCGGCGCTGGTCGAGATCATCAAGGACAGCACCCGCCGCGCCGCCGATATTCCCAGCAGTCGCCTGGAGGCGGCACTGGGCGGCTACAGCCAGCAGGTCGGTGCGCTGCGCCTGCTGGCGCGCGGCATCGATGCACAGGTGGCGCGACCGCTGGACGTCGCCGCACAGGATCTGGCCACCGCCGAAGCCAAGCGCGGCATGATGCTGTCAGTGCTGTTGCCGATCCTGCTGACCATCACCTCGTTCCTGGGCGGCGCCTACCTGGTGATGGACACCACGGCCGGCGAGCGTGAGCGGCAATCGCTGGAGCCGCTGCTCGCCACCCCCGCACCGCGCAGTGCGATCGTCAGCGGCAAGATCGCCGCAGCCTGCGCTGTCGGTGTGGCATCGCTGTTGCTGACCCTGGCGGCCTTCAAGATCAGCGCGCAGCTTTCCTCGGGCGGGGTAGGCCGGCAGCTCAACATGGGTTTCCTGCCGATGCTGCAGATGCTGCTGATCATGCTGCCGATGCTGTTCATCGGTACGTCGCTGCTGACCTTCCTCTCGGCCGCCGCCAAAAGCATGAAAGAAGCCCAGAGCCACATGACCTGGCTGATGCTGCTGCCGATGCTGCCGGGGTATGCGCTGATGGTGTACCCGATCAAGAGTGAGCTGTGGCAGTTCGCGGTGCCGTTCCTGGCACAGAACCAGATGCTGCTCAAGATCATCCGCCACGAAGCGATCAGCCCACAGATGTGGGCGGTCTACCTCGGTGCGGGCTTCGGGCTGGCGGCGCTGTTCTGGTATGCCGCGGTGCGCCGCTACCATCAGGAGCGGTTGGCGATTTCGGGTTGATCCACGAAGGGCTTCGAAAGGGGCCCTTCTTCAGGGGTGGATTCGCATGACGACAGCGCGCCTCAGCGCTTGACCGGTGAGGCGCGGTCCGTGTTGGATACGACACATGGGATCACTGGTAGAGGCTGCACTCGCAGGCGATCTGCGCTTACCGCGATGCTGTCCGGCTAGATTGATGGGTGACGAGCTTTCGGAGACGGAGAGCGAGCCCGCCCATGCATATCGATGCCAATCTTGTCGTGTTGTACGTTTTCAGCGTGGTCGTGATGATCGCCATGCCAGGCCCTGTTGCGGTGTTCGTGGCAGGCACCGGCATCGTCGGTGGACCGAAGCTGGCGCTTCGGGCGATTGCCGGCACCAACGCTGGCTCCCTCGTACTGATCGTGCTGTCGATGCTGGTCGTCCAAGGGCTGCTGTCCATCAATGAGACGGTGTTTACCTTGCTCAAAGGCGGCGGCGCCCTCTACATCGGCTATCTCGGCTACCAGATGCTGCACGATGCCGGAAGGGCGGCGGCCACGCCGGTGGCGACGCACGGGAGTTTCACAAAGGGCTTCGTGATGTCGATCTCGAACCCTAAAGACATCATCTTCTTCGCATCGTTCTTTCCGCAGTTCCTCGAGATCACGCCTCAGCCAACGGTGAGCCTGGGGCTGCTGACCGGACTGTGGATCGTGCTGGACTTCGCCACCCTGATGACGGTCTGCCTGTTGGTCCGGCGGTTGGTGAAACCAAACGTGCACCGGGGGATGCTGCGCGTCTCAGGCGCCTTGCTGATGCTGATTGCCCTGCTCGGCGTGGGGATGGCAGGGCGTGATCTCGTCAGCGCTGGGTTGCCCGCCACCATGGCGTTGCAAGAACCTTCGACTGCCCTATAGCGGCAGTGCTGCATGCGCCACTGAAATCAGAAAAAAGGCCCGGATCACTCCGGGCCTTTCGTCATACCAGCTTACGTCGCGATCAGCCGCCTTCCGGCGCGAAGGCAAGCGTGCGGCGCGTGGTGACCGGTGCACCGACCGGTTCGAACTTCCAGCGTTTGACGGCATTGAGTGCTTCGCGGTCGAACACGCGGGCCGGGGTGGCGCGCAGCACGCGGGCGGCGGTCACCGAGCCGTCGGTGCCGACGGTGAGTTCGACCAGGACTTCGCCGGAGGTGCCCGAACGCA
>DMZT01000247.1 GCA_003484865.1 Stenotrophomonas sp. | reverse complement strand
TCTTCCGATCTGGCCGGGCAACGCGTCGCCCCGCGCGGTGCGCTCGAACTGGCGGCCCATGCCGACCTGGCGCACGAACGCAGCCGACTCGCCGGCCGGGCAATGCACATCGCCGGCGGCGTTCAACCAGGCGAAGTTCAGGTCGGCCGGCTGCAGGCGGCCGTGGCTGCTACCGGCGCCGCAGACCTTGCGCTCGCGCACGCCCGACGGGCAGAAGCCGGTGGTGAGCAGCCCGGCGAACACCTGGGTATCGGCCTGGGCGGCCACCGCGTAGGCCAGCGCCGCGCCCTCGCCATCCCCGCCGATCAGCGGCAGGTGATAGCCCGGCACGTGCAGATAGGCCTGGAACCAGCGGGAGAAATTCTCCACATCGCCGGCACCGAAGGCGCAATCACCGCTCTTCTCGCGGGCCAGCACCTGGCGCAGGTGCGCGACATCGACCTGGGCGACCAGGGCGCCCTCGGCACGCAAGGCATCGATGCGCTGCTGGCTGTCGGCATGGCTGGCGCTACCGTCAAACCACACCACCACCCGTTGCGGGCGACCGTCGGGCAGGTACACCGGCACGTTCTCGAAACGCCCGTGACTGAGCTGCTGCGGCGGCGCGGCCAGCGCCTGTCCGGACATCCCCGCCAGCACCACCCCCAGCATCATCCCCCAACCGGCTCGCCGCATCGTCGCGCATCCCATGACTAGTGCGCCAACGATACGCCCCTGCCCTGCCAAGGGCATGTACACAGCGTGGCCGGACGCTCAGCGCGCGTCGCGACGCGCCTGCCGCCACAGCTGCCAGGCCACCGAGACCAGCCACACCAGCACCACGGCAATCACCAGCTTCTGCCCAGCGCCGCGCGGCGGGCCGCGCCACAGCACGTGCAGCCACAGCAGCACGAAGCACAGCCAGGCCCACCTCCAGGCCGGCCCGGCCCACGTGCGCCAGCGCGGATCGGCGCGCAGGTACCAGCTCTGCAGCAGCATCGCCACGCTCACGCACAGGAACGCGGTATTGGCCGACAGCCCGTGCACCAGCGGTGCCAGCAGCGGCGCGCGCTCGGGCAGCCAACTGTCGCCGATCGCCACCCCCATCAATCCCAGCGCGGCCACCCAGAACAGCAGCGGCGCGGCCGCACTGCGCCGGGGTGATCGGCTGTTGGCATGCAGCGCGACGGCCAGCAGCATGATCGCCAGCGCCAGCACACAGTAAGCCGTGCGCAGCGCCAGCCCCCAGGGGCCATGCAGGTACAGGCTCAGCGTGGCCTGCACCCAGTCCAGGTCATCGCGGGCCCATTGCGTCCACAACGCGGTGGCCACGAACAGCGCCAGCGCCACCAGCGTGAGCAGGGCAACGCGTGCGTGCTGCTGCGCGGGCCAGCGGAAAGGGCGTGGCAGGGAAAGCGACATCGCAGTTCCTGGGGTCAGTCGGCGGCCTCGGGGTGGCGCTGCTTCCACGCGGCCAAGGCGGCGCGGTAGCGCTGCAGCTCATCGCTGTACAGATCCAGCACGCACAGCGGGCAGCCGCTGCCGCAGCACTCGTTGGGGCCGGGTTCTTCCGGCGGCTGCGGACGCGGATCAGGATCTGGAACGGATACGGACATGGCCACACACGTAGGGAAAACAGCGCGCACAGTGTAGCGGGCGTGGTTCAGCGCTCAACCCGCCGGCGCAGGTTGTCGCGCGCGGCCGCATCCAGCCGCTGGTGGAAGAAGTCGCTCAGGAAGATCCGCGGTTGCCCCAGCACCTGCTTGAGGAAGCGCCGACGGTTGAGCCGGAACAGGAAGCCCGGCACGTGCCCAGCATACTCCTCGGCGATCCCGCGGTCGTACGCATCGAACACCGCCGCCGGCGCCCCCAGAATGGCCATGTCGCAATCCAGGAACAGTGCCGCTTCCGGATCGACATCGCCGGGCGCGAGTTTGCTGTGGCGCGCGGTCAGTTCGATCAGCTCGACCACCCGCGTCGCATCGATCCCGGCCTCCGGCAGCCAGCGTGCGATGGCCTGGCGTGCCATCTCGGCCGAGCGCGCTTCGTTGTCGCCGCGGCCCGCATCGTAGATGGCGTCGTGATAGAGCGCGGCCAACTGCACCTCACGCGGCCGGAGCCAGCCCGGCCCAGCCTCGGCGACCGTGCGGCAGTGCTGCAGGACGGCCTGCACGTGCGACCAGTTGTGATACGCCCGCGGCGGCACGGCGTAGGCGGTTTCCAGCTCGGCAAGCTGCCCGGCGGGCAGCGGAATCGGTTCGACGTGCATGCACCCATGATTGGCCGTCGCAGCGACGCTGGCAAGCCGGGCGGTGGTTTTTTGACCACCCTCACAGAACCGTTGCCGCGCAGTGGGTGCGCCCGGTTATCCACATGTTTGTCGACCGCTGATCCACATCCCCTGTGGATGGCGCTATCCGCCGATGAACGGCATGCCAGCGCCCGACGACCCGCCTAGACTGGACCGGACGGACCCCAACGCCTCGCGAGGTGACGGCGATGACCGCATGCAGACTTTTCCTGATCGCGTGGATGGCCGTGGCCGCCGCGCCGGCCTGGGCGGCCGACACCGGAAGAGCG
>DMZT01000249.1:9919-10309 GCA_003484865.1 Stenotrophomonas sp. | reverse complement strand
GCCTGCACCTGGGAGCGCCCCGCACTGGGCCGACATCGGCGAGTCAACCTCGGCCGCCGGCGTGCTGTTCCTGTGCTGGGTACACCGCTGGTTCGGCCGTTGGCCGTTCCGCCTGTGCGTGTATCCGGTGGTGCTGTGCCACTGGCTGACCAACCGGCTCGCGCGCGAGTCTTCGTTGCAGTATCTGCAGCGTCTGCAGGCGCACACCGGCGTGTTTGCCACGCCGCCGGGCCGCTGGCAGAGCCTGAAGCACTTCGCGCTGTTTGCCGACACCATGCTCGACAAGCTGCTGGGCCTGGGCGGCCGCTATCCGCCCGAGCGCATCTATCTGCAGCGTGACCTGGTGCTGGACAGGATCGCGCGCCGCGAAGGTGGCCTGATCCTCACCGC
>DMZT01000249.1:0-9731 GCA_003484865.1 Stenotrophomonas sp. | reverse complement strand
GCCGAAGCGGACGGAGGGTGGCCTGATCCTCACCGCGCATATCGGCTGCCTGGAGTTGTGCCAGGTGCTGGCCGAGCAGGTGCCCGGCTTCCACATCACCGTGCTGGTGCACACCGCGCACGCGCAGCGTTTCAACCGGCTGATGCAGCGGCTCGATCCGCTGGCCTCGGTGGAACTGCTGCAGGTGACCGACATGGGCCCGGCCACCGCCGTCGAGCTGCAGCGCCGGGTCGAGGCGGGGGGCTTTGTGGCCATCGTCGGCGATCGCGTGCCGCTGCGCGGCGGGCGCACGGTACCGGCCTCGTTCCTCGGCCACACCGCGCAGTTCCCGATCGGCGCCTATGTGCTCGCTGCGGCGCTGGCCTGTCCGGTCTACACCATGGCCTGCCTGCATCATGGCCGCGGCTACCAGGTGCGCTTTGAACAGTTCACCGATCGCATCGTATTGCCGCGCGGTTCGCGTGACGCCGCGCTGACCGCGCAGGCTGAACATTTCGCCCGGTGGCTGGAAGTTCAGGTCACCCAGGCACCCTTGGACTGGTTCAATTTCTTCCCCTTCTGGGATCAGGCATCTCATGGCAAGTAAGGCCGATCAGGCACCCTCCGTCCGCTTCGGCGATGCGCCGCTGACCATCGAAGACGTGGTCGCGCTGTCGCAGCGCCAGGTCCAGGCCGTCGTCACCGACGATGCGGCATTCACCGCGCGCATCCAGCGCGGCGCGGATTTCCTTGATCGCCTGCTGCGCGAGGATGGCGTCATCTACGGGGTGACCACCGGCTACGGCGATTCGTGCACGGTGAACATTCCGCCGGCGCTGGTGGCCGAGCTGCCGCACCACCTGTTCACCTACCACGGCTGTGGCCTGGGCCGTTTCCTGGATCCGCAGGAGACCCGTGCGGTGATCGCTGCACGCCTGGCCTCGCTGGTGCGTGGCATGTCCGGCGTCAGCCATCCGCTGCTGCAGGGCCTGGCCGCGCTGCTGCGCCACGACGTGCTGCCGCTGATCCCGGCCGAGGGTTCGGTCGGTGCCAGTGGCGATCTGACCCCGCTGTCCTACGTGGCTGCGGTGCTGTGTGGCGAGCGCGAGGTGATGTACCAGGGCGCGCGCCGCGCGGCGGCCGAGGTGCTGGCCGAGATCGGCATGACCCCGCTCCGGCTGCGCCCCAAGGAAGGCCTGGCGATCATGAACGGCACCGCCGTGATGACCGCGCTGGCCTGCCTGGCCTATGACCGTGCCGATTACCTGACCAGGCTGGCGACGCGCCTGACCGCGTTCAACGTGCTGGCCAGCGACGGCAACGCGCACCACTTCGATGAAATGCTGTTCGCCGCCAAGCCGCACCCGGGGCAGACGCAGATCGCGGCGCGCCTGCGCCAGGACCTGCACAGCGATCGCCCGCCGCGCAACGAACAGCGGCTGCAGGACCGTTACTCGCTGCGCTGCGCCCCGCACGTGATCGGGGTGGTGCAGGACGCGCTGCCGTTCTTCCGCCAGCTGATCGAAACCGAACTCAACAGCGCCAACGACAACCCGCTGATCGATGTCGAGGGCGAGCGCATCCTGCACGGCGGCCATTTCTATGGCGGCCACATCGCCTTCGCCATGGATGCGCTGAAGAACACCATCGCCAACCTGGCCGATCTGCTTGATCGGCAGATGGCGCTGGTGGTGGATGCGCGCTTCAACCACGGTCTGCCGGCCAACCTGTCGGCCGCCACCGGTGAGCGTGCCGCGATCAACCATGGCCTGAAGGCGCTGCAGATCAGTGTCTCGGCGTGGACCGCCGAAGCGCTCAAGCAGACCATGCCGGCCTCGGTGTTCTCGCGTTCCACCGAATGCCACAACCAGGACAAGGTCAGCATGGGCACCATCGCCGCGCGCGATTGCCTGCGCGTGATCGAACTGACCGAACAGGTCGTCGCCGCGCTGCTGATCACTGCCCGCCAGGGCGTGGCCCTGCGCGAGCGTGTCGGCATGAAAGCGACGTTGCACGGCGATCTGGCCGCGATGTACCAGGACCTGTCCGAGCGCATCGCGCTGATCGAGGAAGACCGCGCGCTGGATGGCGAGCTGCGCGCCCTGCTGAACGATATCCGCGCACAGCGCTGGGAGTTGTATGTCCACGCCTGATCTGAGCTTCGAGGTGACGCTGTCGCCGGCGTTCCATGACTGCGACGCCATGGAAGTGGTCTGGCATGGCAATTACTTCAAGTATTTCGAGATCGCGCGCTGCGCACTGCTGCAGCGCCACGATTACGACTACCCGCAGATGCGCGATTCGGGCTACCTGTGGCCGGTGGTCGATGCGCGGGTCAAGTACATCCGGCCGTTGCTGTACGGCCAGGCGCTGCGCGTGCGCGCCACGATCACCGAGTGGGAAAACCGCCTGAAGATCGCCTACGACATCGTGGATGCGGAAAGCGGTACCACGCTGACCCGCGCCCACACCATCCAGGTCGCGGTCGACGCGGCCACCAATGAAATGCTCTACCTGTGCCCGCCGGTGCTGTGGGAGCGTCTGGGAGTGCAACCGCAATGAACCGTTTGCTGCGCACGCTGTGCGTGCTGGTGATGCTGGCCGTGGTCGCCCCGGCGCTTGCCGCCACCGATGTGGAGGCCGTCAAACAGCGCGTGGCCAAGGTCGACGTGCTGCGTGGCGAGTTCACCCAGGAGAAGCAGGTCGCCGGCTTCAAGAATCCGCTGCGCTCGCAGGGCCGCTTCGTGCTGGCCCAGGACCACGGGGTGATCTGGACCACGCTCAAGCCGTTCCCGTCCGAGGTGGTGGTCACCCGTGACCGCATCCTCAGCCGGCAAAGCGATGGCAGCAGCCGGGTCGAACTGGATGGCCGCCAGCAGCCGGCGATGCGCTCGGTCAACGCGATCATGTTCGCGCTGATGAGCGGCGATGCGCAGGCGCTGTCGGCGCAGTTCACGGTCAAGGTCGAGGTGCTGCCTGGCAACGCCTGGAAAATGCAGCTGACCCCGCGCTCGGCGATGCTCGGCAAGGTGTTCGCGCAGCTCACCCTGAGCGGCGACCGTTACGTGCGCGAGGTCCAGATCAACGAGGCCAACCAGGATGTCACCCGCATCCATTTTGCCGGCATGAGCGATACGCCGGCCACGCTGAGCACCGACGAGGGTCGCAGGTTTGAATGACGTGCTGACCTCGAACGGCCGCCTGCAGCGCCTCTGGCGCTGGCTGGCCATCGTTTGGCTGCTGGTGCTGGTCGGCCTGGGCGTGCAGCAGTGGCAGCTGTGGAAGAGCGAATCGCGGATCGACACCGACATCCTCGCGCTGCTGCCGCAGGACGCGCATGATCGCCTGCTGTCCGATGTCACCCGGCGCATCGCCGATGCCAATGCGCGCCAGATCGTGGTGCTGCTGGGCAGTACCGATGCGGTGCAGACCAAGGCGGCCGAGGCGGCCTTCCGCGATGCCATCAAGGCAGAGCGGGGCGCTGCCCCGCTGCTCCAGGAGAGCGGCTCGATCGAAGGCTGGTTCGATCAGGCGCGTGCGTTCTACGCTCCCTACCGCGACCGCCTGCTGACCAGCGCACAGCGCGAGCGGCTGCAGAACGAACCCACCCAAGGCCTGGCCGAGTCGGCACTGGCGGCGCTGTACGGTCCGATGGGCGCACCGCGCCTGACCGAGTGGCGCCAGGATCCGCTCTCGCTGTGGCCGCAGTGGTGGCAGGAACGCGCGCTGGGCTCGGGCCTGCAGATGGGCGACGACGGCCTGCTGGAGGCCGATGGCAAGCATTGGTCGATCGTGCAGTACGACACGGTCGGTTCGGCGTTCCAGCTCGATGGCGAGCGCCATATCGATCTGCTGCTGGACACCGCTGCCGAAGCCGCCGCCAGGCAGGCGCCTGGTCTTGAGGTGCTGCGCGCCGGTGTGCCGCTGCATGCCGAGGCGGCTGCGGTGCAGGCCAACTGGGAGATCAACACGATCGGCTGGGGCTCGCTGGCCGCGGTGCTGCTGCTGGTGTGGCTGGCGTTCCGTTCGCTGCGCCCGATCCTGCTGGTGGCCGCCTCGCTGCTGATCGGCTGCGGTGTCGCGCTGGCGGTGACGGTGCTGGTGTTCGGCAAGGTGCATGTGCTGACGCTGGTGTTTGGTGCGTCACTGGTCGGTGTTGCCGAGGACTACGGCATCCACTGGTTCGCCTCGCGCCAGGCCGAGCCGGCTGACCGTCGCTGGAAGCTGCTGCGGCATCTGCTGCCGGGCCTGTGGCTGGCGTTGCTGACCAGCGCGCTGGCGTATCTCGCGCTGGGGCTGGCCCCGTTCCCGGGGCTGCGGCAGATGGCGCTGTTCTCGGTGGTGGGCCTGGCCGCCGCCTTCCTGACCGTGATCTTCTGGTTCCCGTGGCTGGATGGCGGCGAAATCCGTCGCACCGGCTTCGCCCGCTGGCTCGGCGCCACGCTGGAGCGCTGGCCGCGCCTGCATGGGCGCAAGGCCGCGATGTTCCTGGGCGTGGTGACGCTGCTCTCGGCGATCGGCATCGCGCGCCTGCAGACCAACGATGACCTGCGCAGCCTGCAGTCGTCGCCACCGGAGCTGATCGCCCAGCAGATCCGCATCAGCCAGATGCTGGGCATGCCCAGCCCGGCGCAGTTCTATCTGGTCCAGGGTGATACCGCCGAGCAGGTGCTCGAGCGCGAAGAAGCGCTGATCGACCGCCTGCGCGTGCTGGAAGCAGACAAGCAGATCGGCGGCTACCGCGCGATCAGCGATTGGCTGCCTTCGCAGAAGCGCCAGCATGCTGATGCCGCGCTGACGGCCAAGGTCGAGCCGCAGGTGCTGGCCCGGGTCGGAGAGGCCGTGGGCGAGCCATTGCTGCGCCCGGCCTATGCCGCGCAGGATCTGCAGGCCGAGGCCTTCCTCGCATCGCCGGCGGCGATGCCGTTCCGCCACCTGTGGCTGGGGACGGTCGGGCAGGGCGTGGCCTCGGTGGTGATGGTCGATGACCTCTCCCGCGCCGATGCACTGGCTGTGCTGGAAGCACAGGCCAAGGGCATTGATGGGGTGCGCTGGGTCGACCGTACCGCCGATTTCTCGCAGCTGCTCAAGCACTATCGCAAGCTGATGAGCGGCTTGCTGCTGATCGGCATCGCGCTGGTGTTCGCGGTGCTGTACTGGCGCTACCGCGGGCAGGCCTGGCGCGTGCTCGCCCCGACCCTGGTTGCCGGTGCGCTGACGCTGGCCCTGCTGGGCCTGTTCGGGCAACCGCTGCAGCTGTTCAACGTGCTCGCGCTCATGCTGCTGCTGGGCATGGGCATCGACTACGGCATCTTCCTGATCGAGCACCGCGGCGATGCCAGTGCCTGGCTGGCCGTGTGCGTCGGCGCGGCCAGTACCTGGCTGTCGTTCGGCCTGCTCGGGCTGTCGGCCACGCCGGCGCTGCGCGCGTTCGGTCTGACCCTGTTGTTCGGCATCGGCCTGGTCTGGCTGATTTCGCCGCTGTTCCGCCCACCACCGCACGACGCCCCGCACTGAGCGACCGCGTTTTTCCTTTCATGCACTGATCAAGGATGTATCGATGAACCCGCAGGTGGAACGTACTGAAATCCTGGTCATCGGCGCCGGCCCGGCCGGCTCCGTGGCCGCCGCGATGCTGCGCAGGCAGGGCCGCCAGGTGCTGATCCTGGAGCGCCAGCAGTTTCCGCGCTTCTCGATCGGCGAGAGCCTGCTGCCGCAGAGCATGGAGTACATCGAGGCCGCCGGGCTGCTGCAGGATGTGGTGCAGGCCGGGTTCCAGTACAAGAACGGTGCCGCGTTCGTGCGCGGCGAAGCGACCACCGAGTTCGACTTCCGCGACAAGTTCTCGCCGGGCTGGGGCACCACCTACCAGGTGCAGCGCGCCGACTTCGATGATGTGCTGGCGCGCGGTGCCGAGCGCATGGGTGCCACGCTGCGCTTCGGCGATGAAGTGCTCTCGGTGCAGCCCGGCCGCCCGGCACAGGTGCAGGTGCGCCGCCCGGATGGCAGCGAGTACACCATCGAGGCCGGTTTCATCCTCGACGCCAGCGGTTTCGCCCGGCTGCTGCCGCGCCTGCTGAAGCTGGAGTCGCCGTCGAACTTCCCGGTGCGCGGCGCGATCTTCTGCCACGTGCGTGACCACATTCCGGCCGGCGCGGGGTTTGACCGCAACAAGATCCTTATCACCACCCATCCCGAGCACGTGGACGTGTGGTATTGGACGATTCCGTTCTCCAATGGGTGCTGCTCGCTGGGCGTGGTCGCCGAGCCGAGTTTCTTCGAGCGCTACCCCGGTACCGATCTGGAGAAGCTGCAGGCCATCGTCGGCGAAGACCCGAACCTGACCCGCCTGCTCAGCAACGCCGAATGGGCGGTGCTGCCGGTGCGCACCATCACCGGGTACTCGGCCAACGTCTCCTCGTTGTGGGGCGAGGGCTATGCGCTGCTGGGCAATGCCGGCGAGTTCCTGGACCCGGTGTTCTCCTCGGGCGTGACCATTGCCTTCAAGTCGGCGCAGCTGGCCAGCGAGTGCCTGGCGCGCGAGCATGCCGGTGAGACGGTGGATTGGGAGCAGGCGTTCTCGGTGCCGCTGCGCGCCGGGGTGAAGACCTTCCGTCGCTTTGTCGAAGCCTGGTACGCCGGTGGCTTCCAGAAGATCATCTACCATCCCGATCCGCAGCCGGAGGTACGCCGCATGATCTCCTCGATCCTGGCCGGCTACGCCTGGGACACGCAGAACCCGTATGTTGCCGATGCCAGCGGCCGGCGCCTGCGCGTGCTGGAGGAACTGTGCAGCGCCTGATCCTGACCCTGTTGCTGAGCCTGCTGCTGGCCGCGTGTGCCAGTACCCGCATGCCCACACCGCTGGTGCAGCTGCCCACGCTGCAGCTGGCGCCGTCGGCATTGCCGCAACCGGTGCAGCTGCAGCAGCGCCTGCAGTTCCGCTTCGGCAGCCACCAGCGAGAGCTGGATGCGCTGCTGGAAGTGGATGCCGAGCAGGTGCGGCTGGCGGTGCAGGCGATGGGCCAGACCGGCGTGCGCATGGTCTGGGACGGGCAGCATCTGGAACAGACCCGTGCCCCATGGCTGCCGCCGCAGGTGCGCGGCGAGCGCGTGCTGGACGACCTGCAGTTCGCGTTGTGGCCGGCGGCGGCGATCCGTGCCGCGCTGCCCGCCGGCTGGACCCTGCAGGAGACCGATGGCGTGCGCAGCCTGGAGCAGGGCGGCAAACCCTGGCTGGTGCGCGACAGCCTCCCCGACGGCCGCGTGCGCCTGCGCAACCTGGCCGAGGGCTATGAACTGGTGATCGAATCGATGGACATGGGGCAGGGCCAAGAGTGAGCAGTAGCGCGGTCTATCTGAACGAGCTGGGGGTGATCTGCGCGCTGGGTGCCGACCGCGCCCAGGTGCGCGACGGCCTGTTCGCGGCGCAGCCCGGTGGTTTGCGCGACAACGCTGAGATCCTCCCCGGGCGCACGCTGGCGCTGGGCGAAGTGCATGCGCCGCTGCCGGACCTGGCCGCCTTGCCGGTGGCCCTGCGTGGCCGCAACAACGGCCTGCTGGAGGCCGCACTGGAGCAGATCCGCGAGGGCATCGCTGCCGCCGTGGCCCGTTTCGGTGCCGATCGCGTGGCGGTGATCATCGGCACCAGCACCTCGGGCATCGGCGAATCGGAGAATGCACTGCGTACGCATCACCGCGATGGTGTGTGGCCGGCCGATTTCCATTACGCCCAGCAGGAAATGGGCACCGCCGCGCGCTTCGTGCGCGAGCGGATCGGCAGCACCGGCCCGGCGTGGACGATCTCCACCGCATGCTCGTCCAGCGCCAAGGCGCTGATGTCGGCCGCGCGCCTGCTGCAGGCCGGCGTGGTCGATGCCGTGGTGGCGGGTGGCGCCGATTCGATGTGCCGGTTCACCGTGGCCGGGTTCAGCGCATTGGAGTCGGTCTCGGCGGCGCGCTGCAATCCGTTCTCCGTCAACCGCAACGGCATCAACATCGGTGAGGGCGCGGCGCTGTTCCTGATGACCCGCGAGCCGGGCCCGGTGCGGCTCTCCGGCTGGGGGGAATCCTCCGATGCGCACCACATGTCCGCGCCGGATCCGCAGGCACGCGGGGCGATCGATGCGATGCAGCAGGCGCTGGACCGGGCCGGCCTGACGCCCGCGCAGATCGACTACGTGAACCTGCACGGCACCGCCACCGGCCACAACGATGCGATGGAAAGCCAGGCGGTCGCCGCCGTGCTTGGCACGCAGGTGCCGGCCAGCTCAACCAAGCCGCTGACCGGGCACACGCTGGGTGCCTCCGGCGCGATCGAAGCGGCGCTGTGCTGGATGACGCTGGCCGACAACCCCGACCAGCAGTTGCCCACCCACTGGTGGGATGGACAGGCCGATGACGCCTTGCCGGCACTGGCGCTGGTGGCGCCGGGGACGCATGCCGCGCAGCCGCTGCAGCACGTGCTCAGTCACTCATTTGCCTTTGGCGGCAGCAATGCCGTGCTGGCACTGGCCAAGGGATGAGCATGCCGCTGCCCCCCGACATCGACGCCGTGCTTCCGCACCGCGACAGCATGCGCCTGATCCACCGCGTGGTGGCCTGGCAGGACGAATCCATCGCGGTCGAGGTGGACGTCCCGACGCAGGGTCTGTTCTGCACCCCCGACGGCGTGCCCGCCTGGGTCGGGGTCGAATACATGGCCCAGGCGATCGCCGCCTGGGCCGGGTGCCGCGCCTGGCAGACCGGTGCGGAACCCTCGATCGGCTTCCTGCTCGGCAGCCGTCGTTACACCGCCCACCGGCCATACTTTGCCGCCGGCAGCTGCCTGCGGGTGGAGGCGAACTGCGAGCTGTTGGGCGAGAATGGCCTGGGCATGTTCGCCTGCCGGATCCTGGCGGACGATATCGAAGTGGCAGTTGCCAACGTTTCCGTGTTCCAACCCACGGATGCAGCGGCTTATCTGGAGAGTGGAGAGGCATGACAGGGAATTTGACCGTGCTGGTGACCGGCGCCAGCCGTGGCATCGGCCGTGCCGTGGCGCTGCGTTGCGCGCGCGACGGCTTCGACGTGGTGGTGCATTGCCGCAGCCGCATCGAAGACGCACAGGCCGTGGTGACCGAGATCCAGGCGCTGGGCCGGCAGGCCCGGGTGCTGATGTTCGATGTGGCCGACCGCGATGCCGCGCGCACCGCGCTGGAAGCGGACATCGCCGAGCACGGCACCTATTACGGGGTGGTCTGCAATGCCGGCATCGCCCGCGACGGTGCCTTCCCGGCGATGCCGGCCGAGGATTGGGATGCGGTCATCCACACCAACCTGGACAGCTTCTACAACGTGCTGCACCCACTGGTGATGCCGCTGGTGCGCCGGCGCAAACCGGGCCGCATCGTGACCTTGTCCTCGGTGTCCGGCCTGGTCGGCAACCGCGGCCAGACCAACTACAGTGCGGCCAAAGCCGGCATCATCGGCGCCACCAAGGCGCTGGCGCTGGAGCTGGCCAGCCGCGCGATCACCGTCAACTGCGTGGCCCCCGGGCTGATCGAGACCGAGATGGTCAATGAAGAAGTCGTCGAGCACGCGCTCAAGCTGATTCCCGCCAACCGCCTGGGCCAGCCGGAAGAGGTCGCTGCGGCCGTGTCCTTCCTGCTCTCCGAGTCGGCCGGCTACATCACCCGCCAGGTGATCTCGGTCAACGGAGGCATGGTCTGATGGCCGGCTCCGATCGTCGCGTGGTGGTGACCGGCGCCGCT
>DMZT01000250.1 GCA_003484865.1 Stenotrophomonas sp. | reverse complement strand
CATATGATGTGCGGGTTGCGGCCGGCCCCGGCCGAGTGCGATGCCGACGCCCACGTGTGCGCCAGCGTCGACTTTTTCCTGCGGGCGTATGCCCGGCGGCACTAAACTGAATGGACCGGAGGTCGCGGTGACTTCCGGCACTGCGACCCCGGCGCGACGGCAGCGATGCTTTCAGCGCGCCGCCGGCTCCCGGCACCGGTAAAATGGCCGGCCCACTGCGCTGGATATAGAACCTCATGACGATCGATTACTCCCACGCCCGCGAACTGATGGTTGAACAGCAGATCCGCCCCTGGGATGTGCTGGAAATCCGCGTGCTCGATGTACTGGCACGCTTGCCGCGGGAGGCGTTCGTCGCTGAATCGCACCGGGCCCTGGCTTACGCCGATATCGAGCTGCCGCTGGGCAACGGCCAGAAGATGATGAAGCCGGTCATCGAAGGCCGCACGCTGCAGGCGCTGGATCTGCAGCCGGGCGATGAAGTCCTGGAAATCGGCACCGGCAGCGGCTACCTGAGCGCCTGCATGGGCGAACTGGCCCGCGAAGTCCTGAGCCTGGAAATCGATGCCGACCTGGCCACCACCGCGCGCGCGCGTCTGGACGCTGCCGGCCTGGGCAACAACGTCCGCATCGAAACCGCCGACGCCCTGACCTGGGACACCGAGCGCCGCTTCGATGCGATCTGCGTCACCGGCGCGGTGGATGTCATCCCGTCACGTTTCGCCCAGTGGCTGCGTCCCGGCGGTCGACTGTTTGTTATCCGTGGCCGGTCGCCGGTCATGGAAGCGGTGCTGGTCAAGGCGGACGGCACCACTGAATCGCTGTTCGAAACCGATATCGACTACCTGCGCGGTGCCGCCCCGGCACCCCAGTTCCAACTCTGAGTCCAAGGAAGCCGCAATGATCCGCCGATCCCTCGCCTTTGCGCTGGCCGCCGCCCTGCTGCCGATGACCGCCTCTGCCGCCGACCTGCTGCAGGTCTACGAAATGGCGCGCAACGGCGATCCGCAGCTGTCGGCTGCCGAGTCGACCCGTCTGTACGACAAGGAAGGCGCTGTGCAGGCGCGTGCCGCCCTGCTGCCGCAGCTCAACGGCGAGGCCTCGCTCAACCGCAGCCGCACCAACCCGAACCATGATCTGACCTCCAGCTCGTTCACCACCAAGAGCCGGAACTACACGATCAACGGCAGCCAGACCGTCTTCAACTTCACCCAGTTCGCCAACCTGCGTTCGCAGCGCGAACTGAGCCGCGCAGCGGATTTCACCCTGGATTCGGCCAACGACGACCTGATCGTGCGCACCTCGGCGGCGTACTTCAACGTGCTGGTGGGCATTGAATCGCTGTCGGCCGCGCAGACCAACGAAGCCGCTGCCAAGAAGCAGTTCGACTTCGCCGACAAGCGCCTGGAAGTGGGCCTGGCGCCGATCACCGACGTGCACGAAGCCCGCGCCCAGTACGACCAGGCGCGCGCCAACACGATCATCGCGCAGAACACCTTGGCCGACGCCTACCAGGCGCTGACCGAACTGACCGGCCAGCCGGTCACCGACCTGCGCGCCCTGCCGGCCGATTTCCGTCCGGAGCTGCCGGCCAAGTACGCCACCATCGATACGCTGGTGAACGAGGCCGTTGCGCAGAACCCGGCGCTGAAGGCGCAGGAACTGAAGGTCAACGCAGCCGAATCCGGCGTCTCGGCCGCCCGCGGCGCGCACTACCCGACCCTGTCGCTGGGTGCCACCGCCGGCAAGTCGGCCAGCTGGGGTGATGTGGTCGGCGACGGCGGCAGCAGCTTCAGCCCGGACCGCCGCACCAACAGCGTCGGCCTGACCTTGAACGTGCCGATCTTCTCCGGCGGCGCCACCCAGTCCGGCGTGCGCCAGGCCCTGGCCCAGCGTGATATCGCCCAGGACGGCTACGAGCAGCAGAAGCGCGCGCTGGATCGCAACACGCGCAATGCCTACCAGACCCTGGTGGCCGGCATCAGCGAAGTGGAAGCGCGTCGCCTGGCCGTCGTGTCGGCACAGAGCGCCTATGACGCCTCGCAGGTCGGCCTGGAAGTCGGTACGCGTACCGTGCTGGATGTGATCCAGAACCAGCGCATCCTGTTCTCCGCGCAGCTGGACTACGCCAACGCCCGCTACACCTTCCTGCAGAACCGTCTGCAGCTGGGCCAGGCGGTCGGCACGCTGGACATCGCCGAACTGCAGGACATCAATCGCCTGCTGACCCAGAAGGCGGCCACGCCGAGCACCACCGTCAACTGATCGACGGCACAGCGCGTGACAGAAAACCACCCGCATGCGGGTGGTTTTTTTATGCGTGCACGTGGTTGATTCCGACACCTCGCGCGCGTCACACACGCGATCACTGCCGTGGCGATTTCATAGCGTAATGCCTACCCGCGCACAGTCTCCACCGTGAACCGGTCCACAGTCCGGTACGTGTCGTTGAAAATGGCTTGACCCCTCGGCATGGGCCGACTATGGTCCGCCCCGCACCACCTTCCCTTTCCCTCCAGAGGCCCCCTCCTTGGACAGTCATAGTCGATCTCGTTGCTGCTCCTGAGCCGACGGACCCACTGACCCCAAGGTCGGTTCCGTCCGCACAGGACGGGGCCCACCGGCGCAGCTGACACGCTCGCCCGCCTCGCATCATCCGTATCGCCGTTCCACCGACCCCAAGAAGGGTGCCGCTGGCGTTTCCGTTTGCCTAGAGATTGCCCATGCACGTTTTCCGTGTGTTCGCCCTGCCGCTCGTGGCCGTGGCGATGCTTCCGTTCGACACCCGCGCCGCCGCCAGCCTGATGGTGGATGACGCCTCGATCACCGATGCCGGTCGCTGCCAGCTGGAAAGCTGGGGCCGCCATATCGATGCCGGGGCGGAGTGGACCGCCGTGCCGGCCTGCACCTTCGCCGATACCGAGTGGTCGCTCGGTGTGAGCCATCAACATGCTGCTTCGTCCACGCAATGGGCGCTGGGTGCCAAGCGCGTGCTGCGCGACATCGACCAGCGCCGTTGGGGCCTGGCGCTCAGTGCGGGCGTCGGCAGCGACTGGCGTCACCTGCGTGGCGATGACTGGGGCATCAACGCGCCCCTGACCCTCGCCCTTGGCGCAAGCGATCGCACGCTGCTGCACCTCAACCTGGGCTGGGCCCGCACGGCCGGCGCACGCGGCCGCACCGAGGGCGTCGGCCTGGAAATCGTCACCGCCCCACACTGGTCGCTGCTGGCCGAAACCGCGCGTGACGTCACACGCCAGCGCAGCAGCCAATTCGGCGTCCGCCACGAACTCTGGCGCGGCGCCAGCGTGGATCTGCTGGCCGGTCGTGTGCATCACCAGCGCGATGGCCACTGGATCACGCTCGGCTTCAATCTGGCCTCTGCACCGTAACGCCCTGCGTGCCGACTGACGGCACCGACCGACCGGACCGCGTGCACCTCCGCACACGGCCCATGCACCCACCGATACCTGCCCCGCTCGAGCCCTGCCCGCGCGTCGGCCTTGTGTACCTCAGCGCACTGCGCTGCTTTTTGCTGGAGAACCACCATGAACCGCGAAGACCTCCTGTTCTCGATCCGCACCCTCTCGCTTTCCCTCGACACGGCCGGCTTTGTCAGCATCGCCTCGGCCACGCATCCCTCCGACCTGGTCGATGCGCTCGATGCGCTGAGCGTGGACAAGACACTCCCCTTGCTGATGATGCTCGACCCGCAGGCACGCGCCGAGCTGTTCGCGCACTTCACCGAGATACGCCAGGATCAGCTGCTGGCCGCGATGCCGCGCGAGGCGGTGGTGCAGCTGTTCGAACACATGCCCTCGGATGACCGCGCCGATCTGTACAACCGGCTCGGCGATGATGCCAAACAGAAACTGCTGCCGGCACTGACCAAAGTCGAGCGCGACGACATCCTCAAGATGGCGTCCTATCCCGAAGGCACGGTCGGCTCGGCGACGACGTCCGATTATGTGTGGGTGTCACCGGAGATGACCGTCGCGCAGGCGCTGGCCCATATCCGCGCCACTGCGCTGCACAGCGAGACGGTGAACATCCTGTTCGTGCTCGACCACACGCTGCGGCTGCGCGGCACGGTGGCCCTGCGTGATCTGGTGTTGGCCAACGAGAACCGCACGGTCGCCTCGATCATGCGTGAGCAGCCGGTCGCCGCAAAGGCGCACTGGCCCAGGCTGCAGGCCGCCGAACTGATCCGTCGCTACGATCTGCTCGCGCTGCCGGTGACCAATGGAGGGGACCGCATGATCGGTATCGTCACCGTGGACGATGCGATGGACATCGAGAAGGAACAGGATGCCTCGCAGCTGGCCCGCTTTGGCGGCACGGCCAGCGGAAACGGGAACGATCTTGATGTGCGCAGCACGCCGCTGAAGCAGATGTTCCGGGTACGTGTGTTCTGGCTGGCGATCCTGACCTGCTTCGGCATCGTCACCAGTACGTTTGTCGCCGCGCAGGAGGAGCTGCTGTCGCAGGTGATCGTGCTGGCCGCCTTCATCGCCCCGATCGT
This sequence comes from Stenotrophomonas sp., assembly GCA_003484865.1. Lineage (GTDB taxonomy): Bacteria > Pseudomonadota > Gammaproteobacteria > Xanthomonadales > Xanthomonadaceae > Stenotrophomonas. The sequence continues at coordinate 2,765 of DMZT01000250.1, read as the reverse complement.
GGACATGGGCGGCAACACCGGCAGCCAGTCAGCCACGCTGGTGATCCGCAGCATGGCGCTGGGGGAACTGAAACTGAGCTGGCGCGATGTGTGGTTCGTGATCCAGCGCGAACTGCCGGTCGCGGCGGGGCTGGGCATCACCATCGCCGTACTCGAAGCGATCCTGGCCTACTTCAGCAAAGGCGTGGGCATGGACGTGCTGATGGTGGTGGGCTCGAGCATGCTGGTGTGCACCGCGTTGGGCGGCATCATCGGCGCACTGCTGCCCTTCGCCGCACGCCGCATCGGGGCGGATCCGGCCACGCTGTCGGCCCCGTTGATCACCTCGGTCATGGACCTGATCGGCGTGTTCATCTACTTCGGGTTCGCGTATGCCTTCCTGGGTGACCTGCTGGTCTCCGCGGGCTGATGGATCGGCAGGCCTGGTCGCCGCGCATGGCGGCCAGGCCGGTCTCGATCACGCCACCGGCGGCGGCAACTGCGGGGCGATCAGGGCCACGGTGCGCTTGAGCGCACCGCGGCCGTTGCTCACCAACGCACACCCCGCGCGCGCCATGTCTTCGCGTGCCTGCGGATCGCGCAGCAGGGTCAGCAGTGCATCGCCGACACCGTTGGCATCCTCGGCGATCACCACCGCACCGGCTTCGCGCATGCGCCGGGAAATCTCGGCGAAGTTGTGCAGGTGCGGGCCGGTGACGGCGGCCGTGCCCATCGCCGCCGGCTCCAGCAGGTTGTGCCCGCCGATGGCCTGCAGGCTGCCGCCGACGAAGGCCACCTGCGCACAGCCGTAGAACGACATCAGCTCGCCGAGCGTGTCGATGACGAAGACATCCGTATCGGCCTGCGGCCACTGCTGCTGGCGGCGTGTCGCGACCTTCCAGCCCTGCTCGCGGGCCAGCGCTTCCACCCGCGGGAACCGCTCGGGATGCCGCGGCGCCCACAACAGCAGCAGCCCCGGCATCGCCTCGCGCAGGCGGCGGTGCAGATCGAGGGTGGCCTGCTCTTCGCCCTCGTGCGTGCTGGCGGCGATCCAGACCGGGCGCGTGGCGGGCACCAGATCATGGAAGCGCGCGATGAAGTCCTGCACGTTCGGCGTGGCGATGTCGAATTTCAGATTGCCCAGCGGCTGCACCTGGTCCGGGCGCGCCCCGAGCTGGATGAAGCGCTCGGCATCATCGGCCGACTGTGCGGCCACGCAGGTGACCGTGCGCAGTGCACGGCCGATCAGCGGCCGCAGCAGCCGATAGCCACGCAGCGAGCGCGCCGACAGTCGGGCATTGAGAATGTAGACCGGAATCCGGCGGTCGCGACAGCCGAACAGCAGGTTCGGCCACAGCTCGGTTTCCAGGATCAGCGCCAGGCTGGGCTTGAAGTGACCCAGGAAGCGGCCGACGCTGCCCGGCACGTCGTAGGGCAGGTACACGTGGTCGACCGCATCCCCCCATAGCGCGCGGACCCGTTCGGAGCCGGTCGGGGTGATGGTGGTGATCACCCAGCGGATGTCCGGGCGCAGCGCGCGCAGGGCATTCACCAGCGGCGCGGCGGCATTCACCTCGCCCACCGAGACCGCGTGCAGCCAGACCCGCGGCTGGCCGCTGGAGTGCGGATAGGAGGCATAGCGCTCATCCCAGCGCTGGAAGTACTCGCGCACCCGGAAGCCCCGCCAGACCAGGTGGTACACGGTGATCGGCAACAGCAGGTACAGCACGGCCGAGTACAGGCCGCGCAGGATCCATTCGACAGGACTTTTACGCATGCGCAAAGGATACGGGAGCGGCGCGGGGAAGACACGCCGCGCCGCCGTGATGGCCGCGCCGGGACGCATCCGGGCGCATCCATTAGAATCGAGGCATGTCCGATAACGCTTCCACCGCCACCCGGCCGTCCCTGCGCAATCCGCGCCACTGGCCGACCTTCGCTTTCATGCTGGTCGCCTTCGCGATCGCCCGCCTGCCCTGGATGCTGCAGCGCGCGCTCGGCCGCGGCGTCGGCACGGTCGCCTACCGGCTGGCCAGCAGCCGTCGGCGTGCCGCCGAGGTCAACCTGAAGCTGTGCTTCCCCGAGAAGGACGACGCCTGGCGCCAGCGCCTGCTGCGCGACAGCTTCGACGCGCTGGGCGTGGGCATCTTTGAATTCGCCCGGGCCTGGTGGGGCAGCATCGACAGCATCCGCCCGCAGGTGCAGATCGAAGGGCTGGAGCACCTGCACCGCATGCAGGCGCAGGGCCGTGGCGTGCTGCTGGTCTCCGGCCACTTCATGACCCTGGAGATGTGCGGCCGCCTGTTGTGCGACCACGTGGAGCTGTCCGGCATGTACCGCAAGCACCGCAACCCGGTCTACGAATGGGCAGTGAAGTTCGGCCGCCTGCGCTACGCCAAGGCGATGTACGCCAACGAGGATATCCGCGCCACCGTGCGGCACCTGAAGAAGGGCGGCTTCCTCTGGTATGCCCCGGACCAGGACATGCGCGGCAAGGACACGGTGTTCGTGCCGTTCTTCGGCCACACCGCCTCGACCATCACCGCCACCCATCAGCTGGCCCGCATGACCGGCTGTGCGGTGATCCCGTATTTCCACCGTCGCGAAGGCGGGAAGTATTTCCTGAAGATCGGCGCACCGCTGGAGAATTTCCCCAGCGAGGATGTCGAGGCCGATACCGCCCGCGTCAACCAGGCCATCGAAGCGATGGTGCGCGAGGCGCCGGACCAGTACCTGTGGATCCACCGCCGCTTCAAGCGCCAGCCCGGTGGGCGGAGCGATTACTA
>DMZT01000078.1 GCA_003484865.1 Stenotrophomonas sp. | reverse complement strand
CTCGGGCACCTTCAGCTTCACCCCGGCCAAGGGTGTGGACGTCATCGGCGAATGACGGTGTAGTGCCGGCCGCTGGCCGGCATGCCCGCTGCAATCTGCCGCGATACACTAGACACGTGGCCAGAAACCGAACGACTTTCAATGGGCCCGATCTGCTGACCGTGGATCGGGACAACATGCGTCCGCTCGCCGAGCGGATGCGCCCGCAGACGCTGGACGAGATGGTGGGCCAGAAGCGCCTGCTCGCACCGGGCAGCGCGCTGCGCCGGGCGGTCGAGTCCGGCCATGTGCACTCGATGATCCTGTGGGGCCCGCCAGGCTGCGGCAAGACCACGCTGTCGCTGCTGCTGGCGCATTACGCCGATGCCGAGTTCCGCGCGATCTCCGCCGTGCTGTCCGGCCTGCCGGAGGTGCGCCAGGTGCTGGCCGAGGCCGCGCAGCGCTTCGCCGAGGGGCGCCGCACGGTGCTGTTCGTGGACGAGGTGCACCGCTTCAACAAGGCCCAGCAGGATGCGTTCCTGCCGCACATCGAGCGCGGCACGATCGTGTTCGTGGGCGCCACGACCGAAAACCCCTCGTTCGAACTGAACTCGGCGCTGCTGTCGCGCTGCCGCGTGCACGTACTGGAGTCGGTGTCGCCAAGTGACATCGTCGAGGCGCTGGAACGTGCGCTGCAGGACACCGAGCGCGGTCTGGGCGCGGAGCATCTGCAGGTGGCACCCGAGGCGTTGCTGGAGATCGCAACCGCAGCCGATGGTGACGTCCGCCGTGGGCTGACGCTGTTGGAGATCGCGGCCGAACTGGCCAGCGGCGACGGCGGGCGGATCAGTCCGGAGATGCTGGTGCAGGTGCTGGCCGATCGCACCCGTCGTTTCGACAAGGGCGGCGAGCAGTTCTACGACCAGATCTCGGCGCTGCACAAATCCGTGCGCAGCTCCAACCCCGATGCCGCGCTGTACTGGCTGACCCGCATGCTCGATGGCGGCTGCGATCCGTCGTACCTGGCAAGGCGCCTGACCCGGATGGCGATCGAGGACATCGGCCTGGCCGATCCGCGCGCGCAGTCGATGGCGTTGGAGGCGTGGGATATCTATGAACGCCTGGGCAGCCCGGAGGGCGAGCTCGCCTTCGCGCAACTCGTGCTTTATCTGGCCAGTACCGCCAAATCAAACGCCGGCTACGCCGCCTTCAACAAGGCCAAGCAGGAAGTGCGCGAGACCGGTACCCAGGAGGTTCCGCTGCACCTGCGCAACGCGCCGACCAAGCTGATGAAGGAGCTGGGCTACGGCAAGACCTATCAGTACGATCACGACGCGGACGGGGGGATTGCGCTGGATCAGACCGGCTTCCCCGATGCGATGGGCGAGCGCGTGTATTACGAACCGGTGCCGCGCGGGCTGGAGATCAAGCTGAAAGAGAAGCTGGACCGCCTGCGTGCGGCGCGGGCACAGGCGCGGGCAGAGAAAGGCGCTGACTGATGGAAGGCCTGGGCCTGTGGTGGCAGCAGCTTGGGCTGGTGATGGCCGGTGGCGCACTGGGCGCGGCGCTGCGTTTCATGATCGGCGATGCGATGCTGCGCCAGTTCGGGACTGGCTTCCCGTGGGGCACGCTGACGGTGAACCTGGTCGGCGCGTTCGTGGCGGGTTACGTGATGATCTGGCTGCAGAGTCGGGGCACGGCCGCAGTGTACTGGCGCGCCTTTCTGATCGTGGGGATCGTGGGCGGGCTGACCACGTTCTCCTCGATGATGCTCGAGTCGCTGGTGTTCACCCGTACCGATCGCAGCCTGATGGTGCCGCTGTACCTCGGGGTGAGCCTGGTCGGCGGGATGCTGCTGGTGTGGGCGGGCGCGCGCGTGGCAGAGGCGTGGCGCTGACGCTTGCGTCGCAAATGCAGAAATCCACGGAAAACGCTGGATTAAAGTGATGTCTCACGATATCGTGCGCGCCCCCATTTGCATCCTCGTCCGTCATGCGCGATGAACAAGACCCCGGAACACTGGAACTGACGCTGCCGCGCAAGCGCGGCCGTCCGCCCACGTTCGGCTACGCGATGACCGATGCGCAGCGTGCGGCCCGCTACCGTGCGCGCCGCGCCGGCCAGGCCGGTCACGCCGATGTGCGCAACTGCAGCGACATGGTGCTGCTGGACAAGATCCGTGCCTCGATCACCAGCAAGGACCCGGAGCTGACCGGTTTCCTGGTGCACGTGCTCTGGCAGCGCTACCCGCTGCAGCTCAAGTAAGCGCGCCCGCCCGCTCCTGGTTGAGCAGCTCGGCCAAGCGCAGTGCCAGCGCCTTGACCAGCGGGTCGGCGGTGGCGCGATGGAGCAGGGCGATCTCGAACGTATCGATCGGCGGCAGGCCCTGTTCGGCGCCGAGCACGGTGTGATCGCGACTCAGGGCGCGTGCCGGCAGCAGGCTGATGCCCATGCCATCGGCTACCGCGCCCTGGATGCCACTCAGGCTGGAGCTGGTGAAGCTGATCCGCCAGCGGCGGCCGAGTGCTTCGATGGCATCGATGATGTCGTCGCGATACAGCCCGCGCGGCGGGAAGGTGACCAATGGCACCGGATCCAGGCCGATGCAGCCATTGCGGGCACTGTCGATCCAGACCATGGTCTCCGGCCAGCAGGCAACGGCGGCGCGGCTGTTGCGGCGCTGCTTGACCAGGATCAGATCCAGTTCGCCGTGATCGTAGCCATTGGCCAGGTCGCGGCTGAGGCCGCTGGTGACTTCGAGCTTGACCTGGGGGTGCTCGCGGTTGAAGGCGCCCAGCAGCTGGGTGGTCGCGGCGCTGACGAAGTCCTCCGGCACGCCCAAGCGCACCGTGACGGCCACCGTGGTGCCGGCCAGCGCTTCCAGCAGCTGATCGTTGAGCGCCAGCAGCTGACGCGCGTGGCCCAGGACGAGCTGCCCGGCATCGGTGGGGTGCACGTCGCGGTTGCCGCGCACCAGCAGTGGATGGCCCGCCATCTCCTCCAGCCGGCGGATCTTCTGGCTGATGGTGGATTGGGTGGAGTGCAGGCGTGCGGCGGCGGTGGTGAAGCTGGCGCAATCGGCCACCATCACCATCGCGCGCAGCAGATCAAGATCGAACAGGGTGCGATTCGGTTTTTCACTGGCGGTCATGCTGCCATTGTGGAGCGCAATGGCAGCGGCCGCCATGGCAATGCAGGGCGGCTAATCGCCCGTGGGCATCGGCTCGGCATCGGCAGGGCGCTGCGTCAGGCTGCGGGCCACCCGTTCGGCGGTCTGGCGAAGTCGCTCGATGAGCGCTGGTGGTCCCAGTACCTCGAACTCCAGGTCCATGGCCAGCAGCCAATAGATCACCGAGCCAAGCGGGTTGGCGCCGCAGCGCAGCAGGCAACGCCCCGCATCCACGACCTCCAGTACGCCAGCCGATGCGGGAATCTGCTGACGCAGGGCAGCCAAGGGCGCGTGCAGGATGATCCGCGCCTCGTCGGGGTACTGCCCGAGCGACAGTGCCTGGGCGACCCACTGGCGCAGATCGCCTTCGCCGGGCCCGGCGCGCGGCGCGAAATGCGCGCCCACCACGGGCGTGCTGGTGATGCGATCGATGCGGAAGGTGCGCCAGTCGTCGCGTGCAGGATCCCAGGCGACCAGATACCAACGCCGGTCCGTGTGCACCACGCCTTGGGGCTCCACCTGGCGAGAACTCGGTTGACCTGTGCGGTCGATGTACTCGAAGGCCAGTTGCAGTTGGTCGCGGCAGGCAGCGGCCAGGGCGGTCAGCCGACCGGCATCGACCAACGGTCCGATCTGATCGGTGGGCAGGATCGCTGAGCGCAGTGCCTCCAGCCGGGGCCGCAGGCGCGGTGGCATCGCCTGTTCAATCTTGACCAGTGCAGTGATCGCGGTCTGCTCGATCCCGCTGATGGTGCCGGTCACCGCCGTGCGCAGCGCGATTGCGGCCGCCAGCGCTTCATCGTCGTCCAGCAGCAGCGGTGGCAGGGCCCGGCCCGGGCGGAAGGCGTAGCCGCCGGCGACACCGGTGCTGGCGTGGATGGGATAGCCCAGCTGGCGCAGCCGGTCGATGTCGCGGCGGAGCGTGCGTGGATGGATGCCCATGCGCTCGGCCAGCATGCCGCCGCCCCAATGCGGGCGCGATTGCAGCAGGGACAGCAGGCTCAGCAGGCGGGCGGAGGCGGTCAGCATCGAGAAAGCGTAGCAGCCATTGCGGGCGGGTTCTGTCCGCAAGGGTGGCTAGCCTTGAGGCCACGGTGCAGGACCACTTCGGTCGCACCCCTGACCACACTCAAGGAGTTCCAGATGTCCCTCGTCTTCTATTGGCACCCGATGTCCAGCGCCACCCCGATCGCCTGCGTCCTGGCCGAACTGGCCGTCCCTCATGAGCGGGTCAGGATCGACATCCGCGCCGGCGAGCAGCGCACGGCCGACTACCTGGCCATCAATCCCAACGGCAAGGTGCCGTGCCTGGTGGTGGATGGCACGCCGATGTTCGAAGCCCTGGCGATCCACCTGTGGCTGGGCGAGCACTTCGGCGTGGCCAAGGGTCTGTGGCCGCACGACGGCACACCGGCGCGGCTGGAGGCGATGTCGTGGTGCACGTGGGCATATGTCACCTATGGCGCGGTGATCGGGCGTGTGTGGCTGGCCACCACGGACGATGCGCTGCGCGATGCCGACCATGCCGCCGCCGCAATCCGCACCGCCACCGCGCTGCTGGACCTGCTGGAGGCGCGCCTGTCGCAGCAGCCTTGGATGCTCGGTGAGGCTTACTCGCTGGTGGATCTGGTGGTTGGCCAGGTGGTCGGCTATGGCACGTATCTGGGCGCTGCGGTGGAGGCGCACCCGGCGGTGGCCGCCTGGCTGCAACAGGTGCAGGCGCGGCCGGCGATGCAGGGCGCGGTCTGAGCGGGGCACTGTGTATCGGGAATGTGCATGACGCGCATTCCAAAATTTAACTGGTGAATGGACCGGGCCCGACCGTAAGGTGGCCCGGTTCTCCATTTTCCGGTGCACTGCCCATGTCCCTGCGTCTTGCCCTTCCCGTGCTGCTTGCACTGGCCCCTTCCGCGTTCGCGGCCGAGCAGGCCGACCTTATGATCCGGCATGCGACCGTGGTCGATGTGGAGCATGCCTCCACCGTGCCGGACCAGACCGTCGTGGTACGCGGCCAGGACATCGTGGCGATGGGCAGCGATCGTGCGATGCGCAAGGCGTGGAAGGCCCGCGAGGAGGTCAACGGCAATGGGCGCTATCTGATTCCGGGCCTGTGGGACATGCACGTGCATTTCGGGGGCGGCCCGGATCTGATCGAAGAGAACAAGGCGCTGCTGCGGCTGTACATCGCCCATGGCATCACCACCATCCGTGACGCGTCCGGCGATCTGCCCGAGCAGGTGCTGCAGTGGCGCGGCGAGATCGCCAGCGGCCAGTTGGCCGGCCCGCAGCTGTTCACCTCGGGTGCCAAGATCGAAGGCATCAAGCCGGTCTGGAAAGGCACCATCGAAGTCGGTTCGCAGGCGGATCTGGATGCGGCGTTCGTGCGCCTCAAGCGCGACCGCGTCGATTTCGTCAAGATCACCGACAGCACGCTGACGCCTGAGTTGTTCCTGGCCGCGGTACGTGGCGCGCGCGCCAACGGGTTGCGTGCGTCCGGGCATATCCCGATGGCACTGACCGTCCAGCAGGCCGTCGATGCCGGCATCAGCTCCATCGAGCATCTGGACTATGCCTACAAGGCCGGCGTCAAGGACGAGGCCGCCATTGCGGCGGACTTCGCGGCCAAGCGCATCGATCGCGCGCAGGCCAACGCACGATTGGATGCGGGCTTCGACCGTGACACCGCCATGGCCGCCTATCGCGGTTTCGCAGCGAAGGGGGTGTTCGTGACGCCGACCCTCAATGGCGGGCGCATCCTGGACTTCCTGGACCAGAACGACCATCGCGACGATCCCTATCTGGCCTACATCGGCCCAAAGCTGCAGGCCACCTACGCCTGGCGCGTCGAGCGTGCGGCCAAGGCCACGCCGACACAGATCCAGGCGCGGCATCAGGAGTACCACCAGGTCGCCGCGGTGCTGCCGATGCTGCAGCAGGCCGGGGTCACGATCATGGCCGGCACCGATGCGGGCTTCCTCAACTCGTTCAACTACCCGGGCATCGGCCTGCATGATGAACTGTCACTGTTCGTCAAGGAAGGGCTGACCCCAGCGCAGGCACTCTCGACGGCCACGCGCGCGGGCCCGGCCTGGTTCGGCACGCTGGATCGTTACGGTTCGGTCGCGCCGGGCAAGGCGGCCGATCTGGTGTTGCTGGAGCGCAATCCGCTGGAGGACATCGAGGCCACACGCAGCATCCAGTACGTGGTGCTGCGTGGCCAAGGCTATGACCGCAAGGCGCTGGATGCGCTGCTGGCCCAGACCAGGGCGAAGGTCGCGGCCTGGAAGGCGGAAGAAACGAAGGAGTAATGGAGGCGGGCGCGCTCACCGGCGTGGTGGGCGCGCTCCGGCCTGGACAATGCGCCGGGCTGCGGCAATGTCAGCGAGGTGCAGTTGACGGTGCGGCCGTCGGCAAGGCGCGCGGTCGCGCTGCCATCGGCGAGCGTGGTCTGCTGCACCTGCCGTTGCACCGGATCGGCTCAGTGGGCTGCCGCGCCGGGCGTGATGGCAATGCGCTGCCCCAGCGCATGCGCCGTCTGCAGATGGGTCTGTGCATCGCCCGCATCTGTTTCCAGCAGCAGCGTGGAGGACAGCACCGGCGCGCCGCAGTAGTCGAAGATGCCGGTGTCGATCTGGGTCTTCATCGCCTCGGTATAGCCGCGCTTGTGCCACGTGCGCTCATCGGCGCCACCCAGGCCGACCAGGTGGACAGGCAGGTGCCCGAGTTTCTTGAGTACGCCCTGGCCGCTGCTGTCGTCGTAGGCCCAGCCACCGGTAAAGACCCGGTCGATCCAGCCCTTCATCAGCGCCGGCATGCTCCACCAGTAGACCGGAAACACAAGGACCAGCGCGTCAGCCCGGTCCAGGCGGGCCTGTTCGGCCAGAACATCGGCGGGAAAGGGCGCCTGACGATGATGGCCCTTCAGGTCGTCCTGGGTGAAGCGGGGATCGAAGCCCTCTGCAGTCAGGTCGGCCAGTTCGATTGTCGCGCCGGCGGTTTCGGCGATGCCGTCGGCAATGCGGCGGGCGACGGCGTGGGTCAGCCCGTCGGGGTCGGGATGGGAGGTGACGATCAAGGTGTGCATGGGATTCCAGAAAGAGGCGGAGGCTGTATACTTTTGGTAAGTTACGACTTGTAAGTTACGATTGGTATATAGCAATGTCAAGTCCGCACGATCCTGCCTCTGCCACCCCTCGTCGCCGGATGAGCCGCGACGACCGCCTGCGCCAGTTGCTGGAGGTGGCCTGGCGTCTGATTCGCGAGGAGGGTACTGACGCACTGACGTTGGGGCGCCTTGCCGAGCAGGCCGGGGTGACCAAGCCGGTGGTGTATGACCATTTCGGCACCCGCGCCGGACTGTTGGCGGCGCTGTACCAGGATTTCGATGCGCGCCAGGGCGTGGTGATGGACGCGCGGTTTGCCGACAGCGGTTCGACGCTTGCGGAGAAGGCGCAGGTCATCGCCGATGCCTACGTGGCCTGTGTGATGAAGCAGGGGCGTGAGATTCCCGGCGTGATCGCCGCGCTGGCCGGCTCGCCCGAGCTGGCGCGCATCAAGCGCGAGTACGACGTGGTGTTTCTCGAGCAGTGCCGCGCGCTGCTCTCACCGTTTGCACCGGCCGGCGCGCTGCCCTTGGCAGGCCTATGGGGCATGCTCGGCGCGGCCGAAGGGCTCTCGTATGCGGCGACGACGGGCGACATCACCCCTGAGCAGGCCGTGCGCGAACTGGCGGCGACGATCGCCGCGATGGTTGCGCGCGGCTGAGCGTTCTACCGTCTGTTTGGCAGTGTCATGCGCGGCGCCGCCGAGGATCGGGCGCGTATGATGTCCCGCCTTGTTGGACTGGATGCCATGCGCGTTTTCCTGCCTGTTCTTGTACTTGCTGCCGCGATCGGTGCGACGTTGCCTGCGACCGCTGCGACCGCTGCGACCGCTGCGACGGTTTCGTTGAATGCGCGCCTGGAGGCGGCCTCGAGTGTGCAGGTCAACCAGGTGCCGGTGAGCGGCGCATCACTGATCGGGCGTGTGCAGCAGTTCCGCAACGGCGACAGCCTGATCAGCCTCGGCGACGGTGAGGGTCAGCCGGTCGTGCTGACCCTGTGCAAGGGCAAAGCACATCTGAATCTCGAGGCGAGCTGGCCGGGCGCGCCCGCGGCGAAGACCCAGGAAGAGAAGCAGATGCGCGCATACGGCATGTACATGGCGGTGATGGGCGGGATGGCGATGGTGCAGGGGATCACGGGTGATGCCCTGGCGCTGCCGGCCGAAGGACAGACATCGACAGCGCAACGCGAGACGTCCTGGGCCTATGGCAAGGAGCTGTACGCGGTAGCGGTGACTCATGCGGCCGGCGGCGAGATCCGGATCAAGATGACCAAGACGGAGAACACCACCCGGACGCCGTCCTCCGGTCCGGATGACATCGTCAATACTGACGGTGACAAGGCAGCACGCCTGGCCGAACTGGACCCGGTAGGGACATCGCGCGAACTGGTGATCGCTGCGGCGCCCATGGCGGAGGGCGTGCCGGACGCGATGTCGTTGCAGGGCTGGATGTCCGCCAGTGGCAAGGGCGGCGCGACGGTAGGTGCGGCGCGCAAGGCCTCGGGCGATTGCGCGCGCTGAACCGGGTGGCGCAACGTCAGTGATACCCATTCTCATTTGAGTTACACTGGCGCGATAGCACCGTCCCTCGCTCCGGGTAGTCATGATTGTTTCGTCGTCGCTGATCTCTTCCGTATCGCCGTGGTTGCGCACGCTGGGCGTAGCGACCGCCATCGGCATGGCGGCGTTGTCGCCCGCTTCGGCGCAGCAGCGCAATCCCGAGCAGAAGGTCGGTGAGACGGTGCTGGATCAGCCGGCGCAGAGCTATCGCTTTGAACACTTCGTGCTCGACAGCCCCGACAAGGCCCGCCGCTGGCGGGTGAATGTCGGTGTGCCGGCCAAGGCCTCGGCCACGCCGGCACCGGTGCTGTACATGCTCGATGGCAACGCCGCGGCGATGGTGCTCGACCAGGCGATGCTTGCCGATCTGGCTGCGCATGCCGCGCCGGTGCTGGTGTTCATCGGCTACGACAACGATCTGCGCATCGATTCCCAGGCGCGCACGCGCGACTACACGGCGTGGATCGATACCGCCGACGACGAGAATGGCACGTCGCAGTCCAGCGGTGGCGGTGCGTATGCGTTCCTGGATCTGATCGAGCGCCGGATCAAGCCGGAAGTGCAGCGCCGTGCCCGCATCGATCTGCAGCAGCAGTCGCTGTGGGGCCATTCGCTGGGCGGCCTGTTCGTGGTCAGCACGCTGTATACCCGGCCGGCCGCGTTCCAGCATTACGTGTCGGCCAGCCCGTCACTGTGGTGGAGCCAGGGCGCCCCGCTGGGCGACATGGAGCGCCAGTTCATCGCCAACGCCCAGGGCCAGCCGGCACAGGTCACGGTGATGCTGGGTGGCGACGAGCGCACCGGCAACCGGGGCGTGCGTGACATGACCAATCCGCGCGTGGTCGCGCATCTGCGCCGCATTGGTGGCGCCACGCCCGATGCAGCGCAGCAGCTGGCCGCCCGCCTGGCCAAGGTGCCGGGCCTGACCGTGCAGTACCGCGAATTCCCCGGCCTTGGCCATGGGCCGATGCTGCCGGCATCGCTCAAGGCGACGCTGAGCCAGTTGTATGGCATCACCGATCGCAGCGGCACACCCGCGCCGGCCCCCTGATTTTTCGTTACCCAGGCAGTTCCGTGGCCCTGTGCCACCGCCGCAACGGACCGCGGCCACGCCAAGGCAAGCACTGTGACAACGCGCCAACCGGCGCGCCCCCAACAGAAGGAGTCTGCTGATGTACACCCTGAAAACCCTCCCGCGCGTCGCCACCCTGGCCCTCGCGCTGTCGCTGGCCAGCCCGGCCGTGTTCGCCCAGCCGGTGTTCGATGCGCCGGCCAACGGCTTCCGTGGTGAAGTCGTCAGCCGCGGCCAGAACGTGGTGCCGGGCAGCGACGCCGAGGTGATCGGCCGCCAGTTCGTGCCGGGCCAGCAGGTCACCCTGCTGCGCGGTGAGACGGTACTCAATGCCACGCCGTACGTGGTCGATGCCGAGGGCAACTTCAAGGGCAACGTCGCGATTCCGGCCGATGCCGTGCCCGGTCAGCAGCCGGTGATCGTGCGCGCCAGCCAGCCGTCCGCGGCCACGGTGCTGTCGCTGCGCGTCTCGCCGAACCTGCCGCTGAGCGGCCAGCAGAACTTCAGCCAGACCTCGGCCAAGCTGGTCCAGGGCCTGTACCAGTCCGCGTACAGCGCGGCCAGCAACGCGGTGTTCGTCACCGCTGCCGTCGGTCGCCCGCCGGTCACCCAGTCGCAGCTGCTCAAGCTGGACCCGAAGACCCTCAAGGTCACGGCCAGGATCACCCCGGCTGAAGTGCCCGGCGGCAAGGGCGGTGCAGTGTTCGCGGTGTACGGCGTGGGCGTGGATGATGCCAACGGCAACGTGTGGGTCACCAATACCCGCCAGGACACCGTGGCCGTGTATCGCCAGAAGGACCTGTCGCTGGTGCGCCAGTTCGATGTGGGTGCGGTGCCGCATGCCCGCGACATCGTGGTCGACGGGCGTCATGGCAAGGTGTTCGCCTCGGCCGCCGGCGAAGATCATCTCTCGGTATTCGATGCCCGCACCCTGCAGCCGCTGGAGTCGATCACTCTGGCCTCGGGCGTGGACGACAAGAAGTTCGTCCCGATGAGCCTGGTGCTGGATGAAGCGGCCGGCAAGCTGTTCACCGTCAGCATCGGCACGCCGGAAGCGGCGGTGATCGACACCACCACCGGCAAGGTGGAGAAGGTGATCGATCTGGGCAACGCGATCAGCGCCTCCGGCGTGGCCTATGACGCCTCGGCCGGTCGCCTGTACGTGGCCTCGCAGGGCACCGACAACCTGCTGATCGTCGATGTCGCCAGCGGCAAGGTGCTGCACGACGTGCCGGTCGGCGCGGGTGCGCTGAACGTGGCCTTCGAGCCGGTGTCCAAGCTGGCCTATGTGACCAACCGCGGTGCCGGTACGGTGACGGTGGTCGATGGCAACGGCAAGGTGGTGGGCAACCTGGATGGCGGCACCTTCCCGAACCATGTGCGTGAAGATGGCAAGGGCAACGTGTTTGCCGTCAACAAGTCGCGTGATGCCCAGGATCCCAAGGGCGACCGCATCACCCGCATCAGCACCCGCGCGAACTGAATTTCGCGCAGTGCGTTGCACTGGCGGCGGGGCGATCAGCCCCGCCGTTCTGATGAAAGAGGAACTGCCATGAAGTCGATTGTTGTCCGCCGCAGCCTGCTGGCGTTGTCCCTGGTCGCCGTGATTGCCGGGTGCTCGAAAGAGCCTGCCGCGCCGGCTGCCGATACCGCCGCCGCATCGGCCGCGCAGCCCGCCGAAGCGCTGCCGGCGGGCTGGCAGCGTGTGGTGGGTGTGGACGTACCCGACATTGAAGGCGCCACGCAGCAGTTGCCGGCACAGGTCACCTCCGATGACGGTGTGGCCACCACGGTGACCGATACCTCCAGGATCATTGCCGGTGGCGATGACATCATCGCCGTGCTCGAAGCGCTCGGCCTGGACGAGCAGGTGTACGCCGCGCCGCTGCGCTCGGCCACCGAATCCGGCCGCAAGGCCCCCAAACAATTTCTGTTCAACCGCACCACCGGTGTGGAGGGCGTGTTGAGCCTGCAGGGCACCCTGTTCCTGGGCAACAGCCTGCGCCGTCATTCCGATCTGGCCGCCAAGCTGCGCGGTGCAGGCGAAGCGGCGGTGATCGTCGACGATCTGCAGCCGGCCGCGGACAAGGTGCGCAAGGTCGCCGCCGCCGTCGGCATGGCCGAGCAGGGTGAAGCACTGGCCACGAAAGTGCAGTCGCAGCTGGATGCGGCCAAGGCCAGTGGTGCCGCGTTGGCATGGCACCCGCGCGTGATCCACGTGTCCGCGACCGGTGCCGGCGGCGCGCCGACGGTGGCGGGCTCGGACAGCGCCTCGGGCAAGCTGATCACGCTCGCCGGTGGCATCAACATCGGCGACGAAGCCGGTGTGGCCAATTATTCCGCGCTGAGCAACGAAGGCGTGGTGGCTGCGGCGCCCGATGTGATTCTGGTGACCGAGAACGATCTGGCCCTGTTCGGTGGCCAGGCCGGGCTGTGGCGCGCCTATCCAACGCTCCGGCAGACGCCGGCCGGTGCGGCCAACCGCGTGTGGGTGATGCCGGATGTGGAGTTGAAGTCCGCCAGCGTCGCCTCAGGCAGTGGCGCGGTGGCGCTGGCCGCGGCATTTGCAACCGTGCCACGCCCGTGAGTGCTTGAGGCATGGCGGTGTTGAGTCCTGCGCGCCGGCGCGGCGCGACCGTGTTGATCTGGGCTGCGGTGGGGTTGCTGATCGCAGTCATCGCCTCGTTCGCGGTGGGCCCGTTGCGGCTGCCGCCGATGGAGGTGCTGCAGGCGATCGGCGTGAAGCTGGGGCTGGCCGATCCGGCCAGCGTCAGTACCCGCGATCTGGCAGTGGTCTGGCAGCTGCGCATTCCGCGTGCCTTGCTGGGCGCGATGGTGGGCGCCGCACTGGCGATGGCCGGCGCGAGCCTGCAGGGGTTGTTCGGTAATCCCTTGGCCGACCCCGGCATTGTCGGCGTGACCCAGGGCGCTGCCTTGGGTGCGGTCTCGGCGATCGTGCTCGGTGCCGGCGCCTTCGGTGCGTGGACGCTGCCGCTGGCGGCCTTCGCCGGTGCCGGTGGCGCGATCACATTGACGTATCTGTTGGCGCGGCCGGGGCAGGGCACCGGCACGGCGACATTGCTGCTGGTCGGCATTGCGATCGCGGCGTTCTGCTCGGCGATGATCGGGTTCCTGACCTACATCGCCAGCGAGAGCG
>DMZT01000087.1 GCA_003484865.1 Stenotrophomonas sp. | reverse complement strand
ACCAGGGCGAGGTGTGCACCTGCCCGTCGCGCGCGCTGATCCAGGAATCGATCTACGAGAAATTCATGGAACGTGCGCTCAAGCGCGTGGCCGCGATCAAGCAGGGCAACCCGCTGGACCCCAACACGATGGTCGGTGCTCAGGCCTCCTCCGAGCAGCTGGAGAAGATTCTGTCCTACTTCGACATCGGCCGGCAGGAAGGCGCGGAGGTGCTGATCGGCGGCGAGCAGGCCACCCTCGACGGCGACCTGGCCGGCGGCTTCTACGTGAAGCCGACCGTGTTCAAGGGCCACAACAAGATGCGCGTGTTCCAGGAAGAAATCTTCGGGCCGGTGGTCTCGGTGACCACCTTCAAGACCGAGGAAGAAGCACTGGAGCTGGCCAACGACACCTTGTACGGCCTCGGTGCCGGCGTGTGGAGCCGCGATGCCTCGCGCCTGTACCGCATGGGCCGCGGCATCCAGGCCGGGCGGGTGTGGACCAACTGCTACCACGCCTATCCGGCGCATGCCGCCTTCGGTGGCTACAAGCAGTCGGGCATCGGCCGCGAGAACCACAAGATGATGCTCGACCACTACCAGCAGACCAAGAACCTGCTGGTCAGCTATTCGCCCAAGAAGCTGGGCTTCTTCTGAGCCCCCGGGCTTGATCCCGATCAAGGCGCCGGCATGCGGCCGGCGCCACAGTGCAGTGACTGGCAATCCACGGAGATCCACGCATGAACAAGACCATGAAGGCCGCTGTCGTCCGCGAATTCGGAAAGCCGTTGCGTATCGAGGAAGTCGAGGTGCCGCGTCCGGGGCCCGGCGACATCCTGGTGAAGATCGAAGCCTGTGGCGTGTGCCATACCGACCTCCATGCGGTGGACGGTGACTGGCCGGTCAAGCCCAATCCGCCCTTCATTCCCGGCCACGAGGGCGTTGGCCACGTGGTGGCGGTAGGCGCCGGGGTCAGCCATATCCGCGAAGGCGACCGCGTCGGCATCCCGTGGCTGTACTCGGCCTGTGGCTATTGCGAGCACTGCCTGGGGGGTTGGGAAACGCTGTGCGAGGCGCAGCAGAACACCGGTTACTCGGTGAACGGCGGGTTCGCCGAGTACGCCCTGGCCAACGCGGCGTATGTCGGGCTGCTGCCCAAGAGCGTGGGCTTCATCGAGGTCGCGCCGATCCTGTGCGCCGGCGTCACGGTCTACAAGGGCCTGAAGGTCACCGATACGAAGCCGGGCCAGTGGGTGGTGATTTCCGGCATTGGCGGGCTGGGCCACATGGCCGTGCAGTACGCCAAGGCGATGGGCCTGAACGTGGCGGCAGTGGATATCGACGACGGCAAGCTCGCCCTGGCCGAGCGGCTGGGCGCGACGATCACGGTCAACGCACGCAACACCGATCCGGCCGCGTTCCTGAAGAAGGAGATCGGCGGGGCACATGGCGCACTGGTCACCGCCGTCTCGCCGAAGGCCTTCGAGCAGGCACTGGGCATGGTCCGCCGGGGTGGCACGGTCTCGTTGAACGGCCTGCCGCCGGGCAACTTCCCGCTGGACATCTTCGGCATGGTGCTCAACGGCATCACCGTGCGTGGCTCGATCGTCGGCACCCGCCTGGACCTGCAGGAATCGCTGGAATTCGCCGAGCAGGGCAAGGTCGCCGCGACGGTCACCAGCGATTCGCTGGAGAACATCAACGACATCTTCGCGCGCATGCAGGCCGGCAAGATCGAAGGCCGCGTGGTACTGGACATGAGCGCGTAAGCACACGGCGCGCTGCCGACCCATCGGCAGCGCCTGTTTCACGGTAGTGCCGGCCGCTGGCCGGCTCGGAGAGCCCCGATCATGACCGACCTTCCGCTCCAGGTAATGGCCACGCTCCCGGCCCTGCAGCTGATCGAGACATTGCAGGCCCGCCACGGCGACCTGCTGTTCCACCAGTCCGGTGGCTGCTGCGACGGCTCCTCGCCGATGTGTTTCGCCCAGGGCGATTTCATCGTGGGCGACCGTGACGTGCGCATGGGCGAGATCGGCGGGGCGCCGTTCTACATCAGCCCCGCGCAGTTCGAATACTGGAAGCACACCCAGCTGATCATCGACGTGGTGCCTGGCCGGGGCGGCATGTTCTCGCTGGAGAACGGCGAGGGCGTGCGCTTCCTGGTCCGCTCACGGCTGTTCAGTGATGACGAGTTCGCCCAGCTCAAGGCAGCCGGCCGGGTCTGAAACACGCCGCGGCAACCCGTCCATAATGGCGGCTCTCCCGCCGTGACGCCCCTGCCATGCCTGTGTGGTCCGCCCTGAAGAATCCACTGCTGTCCGTACTGGCTGTCGTGTTCGCGTTCGCGGTGATGGTGCTGGTCAACAGCCTCGGTTCGTGGCTGGTGCCGTTGCTGCGCATTCCGCCGGGCGGCGAGCCGCAGCTGGCCTGGGACCTGGCCTGGACGATCCTCAGCGGCATCGCCGCGATCGCCTTTGCCAGCCGTTATGCGCCCACCTGGCCGCGTGTGCACGGCGGCGTGGTGTGGGCGGTGATCGCGGCCGCATCGCTCTACACCGCGTGGGATTTCGGCAGCGATTTCCCGTTCTGGTTCGTGGTGATCCTGCTGGTGTCGCTGCCGGTGCAGGCATTCGTGGGCCTGTGGATGGGCACGCGGTTCCGGCCAGCGCGCGCCTGATCAGCTGCCCGGCAGTACCTGCTTCACCTGCTTCATGCCTTCCCACGGGTCCTGCTTCAGCCGCTCCGCGCGCTGCAGTGCTTTCGCCATCGGGAAGGCGTCCGGCGCCGCGATGCGGCCCAGCTCTTCCCAGCGCAGCGGCACCGCCACGCCGGCTCCGGGCCGCGCCCGCAGCGACCACGAGCTCACGCTGGTGGCGCCGCGCGCATTGCGCAGCCAGTCGATGAAGATCACCCCGTCGCGCTTTGCCTTGCTCATCGTCGCCACATAGCGCTCCGGTGCCTGGGTGGCCATGGCCTGCGCAAACGCCTCGCAGAAGTCCTTGGCCTGC
>DMZT01000086.1 GCA_003484865.1 Stenotrophomonas sp. | reverse complement strand
CTGCATCGGGCTGCTCACGGCGGGCGGCGGTGCGTTGTATCAGCGCACGGCGCTCGGACGCATCGCGCAGCCTTGGCGCCCAGGCGCGTTCAATCTGGTGTTGCCGGACTGCCCGGGCGAATTCCGCAGCCCAGCGCTGGCGCTGCTGGGCCTGGCCATCGACGCGCGGCATCTGCAGGGGCACGACGTGCGCTTGGAGCAGCTGCATCGCGCAGCATCGGCGCTGCATGGGGACCCGGTGATCGCCTCGGTGATGGGGGCGCTATGGCACTGCGCTGAAGCGCATGCAGGCTCAGCCGCGTTCTTCGAGCACGGTGTCGATCTGGTGCTGAAGCGGTTGGCGGGACTTCCGGTTGCGTCGCCCCCGACGCGACGCGCGTTGTCGCCAGCGCACGTCAAGCGCGTGCAGGAACTGATCGATGCCCATCTCGGCGATGACATGGGCGTTGCCCGCATGGCGCAGGAAGTCGGGCAGGAAGCCAGTGGCTTCAGTCGTGGCTTCCGGCTGGCGACCGGCATGACGCCCTACGCGTACCTCACCTGGCGCCGGATGGAAGCGGCCAAGCCGATGCTGCTGGCCGGCCGCAGCGTCACCGAGGTCGCCCTGGCGATGGGCTATGCCAACCCCGGCAAGTTCGCCGCGGCGTTCCGGCGGGTGACCGGGCAGCCACCGTCGCGCTGGGCAGGCAACGCGCGAGGTGAACTGGCTGGCCATGTTTGAGGCCATCGGAGGACTGCGCTATCCTGCGCGCCGCTTTCGCTGCCCCGGCAGGACCCTTGTGATGACGCCACCCTGATACCGCGTTGACGACGCGCCGGCCCTTGCGCTGGCTCAGGGAGTGCTTTGTCTTCATCACACAACGCGCCGTGCGCATCGCCGGTGCGTGGAGTCTGTCCATGTCTGTGTCCTATCCGCTGCGCCAGCAATGGCTCGGCAACATCCGCGGTGATCTGCTGTCCGGCGCCGTGGTCGCCCTCGCGCTGATTCCCGAAGCGATCGCGTTTTCCATCATTGCCGGGGTCGACCCCAAGGTCGGTCTGTACGCTTCGTTCTGCATCGCGGTGGTCACCGCCATCGCCGGCGGCCGGCCGGGCATGATCTCCGCGGCCACCGGCGCGATGGCGCTGGTGATGGTCGATCTGGTCCGCGACCACGGCCTGCAGTATCTGCTGGCCGCGACGATCCTGGCCGGGCTGCTGCAGATCGTCGCCGGCGCGCTCAAGCTGGGTGCCCTGATGCGCTTCGTCTCGCGCTCGGTGATCACCGGCTTCGTCAACGCACTGGCCATCCTGATCTTTCTTGCGCAGTTGCCCGAGCTGATCGGGATGCCATGGACGGTGTACGCCGTGTGCGCGGCCGGTCTGGCGATCATCTACCTGCTGCCGCTGCTGACCCGCGCGGTGCCTTCGCCGCTGGTGGCGATCGTGGTGCTCACCGGGCTGTCGATCTGGCTGGGCCTGGACATCCGCACCGTCGGCGACATGGGCGCGCTGCCGGACAGCCTGCCGACCTTCCTGCTCCCCGATGTGCCGCTCACCTGGGAGACCCTGCGCATCCTGCTGCCGGTCTCGGCCACGCTGGCGGTGGTGGGGCTGCTGGAGTCGATGATGACCGCGCAGATCGTGGAAGACATGACCGACACCCCCAGCCAGCGCAACCGTGAGTGCGCTGGGCAGGGGCTGGCCAACATCACCGCCGGGCTGTTCGGCGGCATGGGTGGCTGCGCGATGATCGGGCAGTCGGTGATCAATGTGTCCTCCGGCGGCCGTGGCCGGTTGTCCTGCCTGGTGGCGGGCGTGCTGTTGCTGCTGCTGGTGGTCTACGGCGCGGAGTGGGTCCGGCAGATTCCGATGGCCGTGCTGGTCGCGGTGATGATCATGGTCAGCATCGGCACCTTCCACTGGCGCTCGTTCGCCGAGGTCCGGCTGCATCCGAAAAGCTCCTCGGTGGTGATGCTGGGCACGGTGGTCGTCACCGTGGCCACGCACGATCTGGCCAAGGGGGTGCTGACCGGGGTGCTGCTGTCGGCGCTGTTCTTCGCCCGCAAGGTGGGCCGGATGCTGGACATCGCCGAGGCCGACACGGCCGACGGCACCCGGGTCTACACGGTCAGCGGGCAGGTGTTCTTCGCCTCGGCCGGGCAGTTCGCGGCGGCCTTCGACCTGCTGCATGTGCCTGAGCGCGTGACCATCGATCTGAGCGGCGCGCACTTCTGGGACCTCAGCGCAGTGGGCGCGCTGGAACGGGTGACCGGCAAACTGCGCGCACGCGGGGCGCAGGTGGAGGTGATTGGACTCAATGCGGCCAGCCAGACACTGGTGGAGCGCCTGGGACACGGCGACCGCAGCACGGGCGTTCACTGAACACGGTCAGGATTCGGCACTCAATATCGCTGGCATGACGCCGTTATCCAGCTGAGTCCCTTCTCTGGGCCGGTGCCGTCGCGGTGCCGGCAGCCGATATCTGCACAGGGCAGGGCAGTGGCATCGATCCCCGCTGGCCGCGCCGTGATTGCACCGCGCGCGTGCCGGCCCGCAATGGACTGCGTGTTTCCGTGGCGGCGCATGCGTGCGCCCGCCGGTATGCCCTTTTTCCGGAACCGCCCCCATGCCCGTGTCCCGCCCCACTGCTTCCAAGCGCCCTGGCAGCATCGCCAACCGACTGATGCTGGGTACGGCGTTGATCGCCATGCTCTGCTTCGGTGTCACCGCTGCCATCAGCTATCGCGAAGCCAGCGCGTCGCTGGTGGATGCCTCCCGCCACACCATGCAGAGCGAGGCCCAGGCCGAAGCGCTGCGGGTGAGTGGTGATCTCTCCAGTGCTTTCGCCACCAGCCAGGCGCTGGCGCAGAACCTGCTGGTGCAGCGCGCTGCGGGAACGCTGTCGCGGGCGACGGTGTCTGCGGTGATCCACCAGCAGGTGCAGGTGCACCCGGAATGGGTGGGCTTCGGCACGTTGTGGGAACCCGACGCCTTCGATGGCAAGGATGCCGAGTTCGTCGGCGCCGAGGCACACGATGATACCGGCCGGTTCATGAGCTACTGGGCCTGGCACGACGGCGCGCCGATGCAGGATGCGCTGACCGGCTATGACGTGCCCGGCGATGGCGACTGGTATCTCAAGCCGAAGGCGCTCAAGCGGCAGACCGTCGCCGAGCCCTACACCTACGAGATCGGCGGTCAGAAGGTGCTGATGACCACGCTGTCCACCCCGGTGATCGATGACGGCAGCTTCCTCGGGGTCGTGACGGTGGACTTCGCCCTGGCCGCATTGCAGAAGCACCTCGCCGCGCTGCGCCCGATGGGCGAAGGCCATGTGGAACTGATCTCGCCCGGCGGCATCGTCCTGGCCGCGAAGGACGCCAACGAGATCGGCAAGCGTCGCGAGGATGCGCTGACCACGCAGGTACTGGCGGCGGTCAAGGCAGACAAGACCTTTGATGCCTTCGAGCCGGATGCGGCAGGCAACGTGAAGACCTACGTGCCGCTGCGCATCGGCGGCAGCGAAGAGCATTTCGCGCTGGGTGTGATCGTGCCGCATGCGCTGATCACCGCGCAGGCACGTGCGCTGCTGTGGATCATCCTGGCCGTTGGCCTGGGCGCGGCACTGGTGCTCAGCGGCAGCGTGTACGTGCTGCTGCGCCGTCAGGCGATCCGTCCGTTGGCCGATGCCGTCCGCCTGTCCGCAGACGTGGCCGAGGGGCGTCTGGATACACCGCTGCCGCCCGCGCGCAATGACGAAGTTGGCCGCCTGCTCGAATCGATGCAGCGCATGCGCAGCCAGCTGCGCGCAGTGATGGCCGCGCAGGGTGAGATGGCCCAGCGACATGAGGCGGGCGAGCTGAGTTACCGCATGGACGCGCAGACCTTCCCCGGCGAGTACGGCAAGATGGTGGAAGACACCAACCAGCTGGTGGGCGCCAACATCGCAGTCACCCGCCGTCTGGTCGAGGTGATGCAGCGCTACGCGGTCGGTGACCTGAGCCAGGACATGGACCGCCTGCCCGGCGAGCAGGCCGCTTTCACGGCTGCAATGGATACCACCAAGGCCAACCTGCGTGCCATCAATACACAGATCGGGGATCTGGCCGGGGCGGCGGCGGTGGGTGATTTCAGCCAGCGTGGCGATGTGGTGCGCTTCGACCACGACTTCCGCGCGATGGTGGAAAACCTCAACACCATGATGCAGGTCAGCGATGACAACCTGCAGCAGATTTCCGCGCTGCTGCGCGCCATCGCCGCGGGTGATCTCACCGCACGCATGCGTGGTGAGTTCCATGGCGTGTTCGCCCGGATGCGTGACGATGCCGATACCACGGTGGCGCAGTTGACCGACATCGTCGGCCGGATCCAGCAGGCCACCGGCAGTATCAACCTCGCCGCCGGCGAGATCGCCGCGGGCAACAGCGACCTGTCGCGTCGCACCGAGCAGCAGGCTGCCAGCCTGGAAGAGACCGCCGCATCGATGGAAGAACTCACCTCCACGGTTCGCCAGAATGCCGACCACGCGGTGCAGGCCAACCAGCTCGCCGCCGGCGCTGCCGAGGTGGCTTCGCAGGGCGGTGTGGTGGTCGGCCAGGTGGTGACCACCATGGCGGGCATCGAGGCCTCGTCCAAGCGCATCGCCGAGATCATCTCGGTGATCGACGGCATCGCGTTCCAGACCAACATCCTGGCGCTGAACGCTGCGGTGGAAGCCGCGCGTGCCGGCGAACAGGGCCGCGGTTTCGCGGTGGTGGCCACGGAAGTCCGCGCACTGGCGCAGCGCTCCGCCGGGGCGGCCAAGGAAATCAAGACCTTGATCGACGACTCGGTCACTCAGGTCAGCGCGGGCTCGGCCCTGGTGCAGACCGCCGGCCGCACGATGGAAGAGATCGTCACCGGCGTGCGCCGGGTCAACGACATCATGGCCGAGATCTCGGCAGCCTCGAAGGAGCAGTCCGCCGGTATCGAACAAGTCAACCAGACCATCACCCAGATGGACGAGACCACCCAGCAGAATGCCGCGC
>DMZT01000039.1 GCA_003484865.1 Stenotrophomonas sp. | reverse complement strand
GGGTGCGGCACTCGCCGCTGGCCACCGATTACCAGAAGATGGTGTCCTCGATCGGCGATGCGGTGCGTTTCATGGAAACGCTGTCCGGCACGCAGGTGTACAACCTCAACCGGATCGATTTCTACACCTCGCACGAAGCGCTGCTGCTGCCCTACGAGCAGGCGCTGACCCGCCAGGTGCCGCGCCAGCAGGGCTGGTTGAACCTGAGCACGCATTACCCGTGGATTGGCATGCGCACCGCAGCGCTCGATGGCGCGCACGTGGAGTATCTGCGTGGCGTGCGCAACCCGATCGCGATCAAGGTGGGCCCGTCGGTGCAGCCGGACCAGCTGCTGCGCCTGATCGACGTGCTCAACCCCGAGGACGAGCCGGGCCGCCTGAGCTTCATCCACCGCATGGGGGCGGCACAGATCGCCGAAAAACTGCCGCCGCTGTTGAACTCGGTCAAGCGCGATGGCCGGCGCGTGCTGTGGGTGTGCGATGCGATGCATGGCAACACCGAGAGCACCAGCAACGGCTACAAGACGCGTCGTTTCGACAACGTGCGTGGCGAGGTCGAGATGTCCTTCGACCTGCACGCCGCGGCCGGCACGCGGCTGGGCGGCGTGCACCTGGAGCTGACCGGTGAGGACGTGACCGAATGCACCGGCGGTGCGCGCGAGTTGACCGAGCGCGATCTGGAGCGTGCCTACCGTTCCTCGGTGGATCCGCGCCTGAACTACGAGCAGTCGCTGGAAATCGCGATGGCGATCGTGCGCAAGCAGGCGCACTACGCCGACTGATACCGGTGCGTGTCCTCGACACGCACCTTACATTCGCCTGACACGATGGTCATGGCGGCACCGGCATGCTGTGCACTTCCTTGCGGAGAACACAGGAGCGTGCAGTGACCGTGGACTGGCAGCAGGCAGCGTTGTATCTATGGCCGATCTCGATCGCACTGGCGATCGGGGTCAGCGGCTGGTGGTTGTTGATGGCGTTGACGCGGCGACTGAAAGACCGCGACTACCGCCGCGCCCGCATCGCGCGCGTGATCAGCCGACCGCTGGCGTTCGCCCTGCCGCTGTTGCTGCTGATTCCCGCGCTGGAAGCGACGCCGCTGCAGGAGCATCGGCTCGAGCAGGCGCTGCGGCTGCTGCACATCGGTGTGACCGGCTGCGTCATCTGGCTGCTGGTGCGGGCCGTGGCCGCGGGCGAGCAGGCGATCCTGCGCGACCATCCGATGGAGGTGGCCGACAACCTCGAAGCACGCCGCATCCAGACCCAGACCCGGGTGCTGAGCCGTGTGTTGATGGGCGCGATCATCCTGGTCGGCGTCTCGCTGATCCTGCTGACCTTCCCGATGGTGCGCCAGATCGGCACCGCGCTGCTGGCCTCGGCCGGCATCATCGGCCTGGTCGCCGGTATCGCGGCCAAGCCGGTGTTCGGCAACCTGATCGCCGGCCTGCAGATCGCCTTGACCCAGCCGATCCGGCTGGACGATGTGGTGATCGTGGAAGGTGAGTGGGGCCGGGTGGAGGAGATCAACAGCAGCTACGTGGTGGTGCGGATCTGGGATGCGCGGCGCATGGTGGTGCCCCTGACGTGGTTCATCGAGCACCCGTTCCAGAACTGGACACGGCGCAGTGCGGACCTGCTCGGCACTGCCTTCCTGTGGCTGGATTACACCGCGCCGATCCCGGCGATCCGCGCTGAACTGGAGCGGATCTGCAAAGGCGAGGCACTATGGGACGGCCAGGTCTGTGTAACCCAGGTGACCGAGACCAGCGAGCACACCCTGCAGGTGCGTCTGCTGGTGAGTGCGCGCAATTCCGGCGATGCCTTTGATCTACGCTGCATCGTGCGCGAACGCATGCTCGATTTTCTCGCGCGCGAACATCCTCAGTCGTTGCCGCGCACCCGTGCCGAGCTCAATCAGGAAGTGACGCCGAGCCGTCGCGCACGCTCGCAGCCAGCAGACGATGTGCGTTCGCCCGGTGCCGAAGATGGTGAGCCGGCGCTTCTGCCAGACCCGGGTGACGCATCCCGGTAATGCCGGCCAGCGGCCGGCACTACCAACGCGGGGCGTACGTTCTCGGGTAGGTACCGACCGTTGGCCGGTACGCCTGTCAGGCATCGTGCCGACCAACGGTCGACACCTATACCTCCACGCCCTCGTCTTCCTTGTACGCATCGACCGGGATGCAGGCGCACATCACGTTCTTGTCGCCGTAGACGTTGTCCACACGCGCCACCGGCGGCCAGTACTTCTGCTGGCGCAGGCTGGCCAGCGGGAAGGCCGCCAGCTCACGCGGGTAGGCGTGCGCCCACTCGCTGGCCGAGACCGCGGTGGCGGTGTGCGGAGCGTGCTTGAGCGGATTGTCCTCGCGGTCCAGGCGGCCGTCTTCGATCGCGGCGATTTCCTCGCGGATCTGGATCATCGCGTTGATGAAACGGTCCAGTTCGTGCAGCGATTCGCTCTCGGTCGGCTCCACCATCAGCGTGCCGGCGACCGGGAAGCTCAGGGTCGGGGCGTGGAAGCCGAAGTCGATCAGGCGCTTGGCCACGTCCTCGGCGCCGATGCCGGAGGTCTTCTCCAGCGGACGCACGTCCAGGATGCACTCGTGCGCCACCAGCCCGTTGCGGCCGGTGTACAGGGTCTTGAAGTGCGGGGCCAGGCGGGTGGCGATGTAGTTGGCGTTGAGCAGGGCCACCTGGGTCGCCTTGCGCAGGCCGGCGGTGCCCATCAGGGTGATGTACATCCAGCTGATCGGCAGGATCGAGGCGCTGCCGAAGCTGGCCGCGCTGACCATGCCGACATCGCCTTCGCCACCGAGCACCTTCGGCAGGAACGGGGCGAGGTGCGACTTGACCGCACACGGGCCGACGCCCGGGCCGCCGCCGCCGTGCGGGATGCAGAAGGTCTTGTGCAGGTTCAGGTGCGAGACGTCCGAGCCCCACTTGCCGGGCTTGGCCACGCCCACCAGGGCGTTCATGTTGGCACCGTCGGTGTACACCTGGCCGCCGTGCTTGTGCACGATCTCGCAGATCTCCACCACCTCTTCCTCGAACACGCCATGCGTGGACGGGTAGGTGATCATCAGCGCGGCCAGACGATCGCTGTACTTCTCCGCGTTGATGCGGATGTCGTCCAGGTCGACGTTGCCGTTGGCATCGGTCTTGGTCACCACGACCTTCATGCCGCACATCTGTGCCGAGGCCGGGTTGGTGCCGTGCGCCGAATCCGGGATCAGGCAGACGTCGCGATGGCCCTCGCCGCGCGAGCGGTGGTAGGCGCGGATCGCCAGCAGGCCGGCGTATTCGCCCTGCGCGCCGGAGTTCGGCTGCAGGCTGACCGCGTCATAGCCGGTGCACTCCACCAGCATCGCTTCCAGACCGTCGATCAGTTCCTTGTAGCCGGTGGCCTGGTCGGCCGGGGCCAGCGGGTGGATGTTGGCGAACTCCGGCCAGGTCACCGGGATCATCTCGGCGGTGGCGTTGAGCTTCATGGTGCAGCTGCCCAGCGGGATCATGGTGCGATCCATCGCCAGATCCTTGTCCGCCAGCGAACGCAGGTAACGCAGCAGTTCGTGTTCGCTGTGGTGGGTGTTGAACACCGGGTGGGTCAGGAAGGCGCTGGTGCGCACCAGATCGGCTGGCAACGCATCGGCGGTGGCCGCATCGAGCGCATCGACATCGACCGTGGCACCGAACAGCTGGCCAAGCGCGACGATGTCGGCGCGGGTGGCGGTTTCATCCAGGCTGATGCCGACCGCGTCGCTGTCGATCGCACGCAGGTTGATGCGTGCCGCAGCGGCCTTGGCGTGGATCGCCTTGGCGTCCACATCCTTGACGTGCAGGGTGTCGAAGAAGTGCTCGCCGACGTTGACGCCGGCGCCGCGCAGTGCCGCGGCCAGGATCGCGGCCAGGCGGTGGGTGCGGCGGGCGATACGGGTCAGGCCGTCCGGGCCGTGGTACACCGCATACATCGAGGCCATCACCGCCAGCAGCACCTGTGCGGTGCAGATGTTGGAGGTCGCCTTCTCGCGGCGGATGTGCTGCTCGCGGGTCTGCAGCGTCAAGCGGTAGGCAGCGTTGCCCTGCGCATCGACCGAGACGCCGATCAGGCGGCCCGGCATCGAGCGCTTATAGGCATCGCGGCAGGCCATGAAGGCGGCATGCGGGCCGCCGAAGCCGAACGGCACGCCGAACCGCTGCGAGTTGCCGACCACGATGTCCGCACCCCATTCGCCGGGGGCGGCGATCAGGGTCAGCGCCAGCAGATCGGTGGCCACGGCGACCAGGCCGCCGCGCGCGTGCACGGCATCGGCCAGCGCCTTGTAATCGCCGATATGGCCGAAGGTATCCGGGTACTGCAGCAGCACGCCGTAGGCTTCGGCTTCCATCGCCTCGGCCGGGGTGCCCACGCGCAGCACGATGCCCATCGGCTCGGCGCGGGTGCGCAGCAGTTCCAGCGTCTGCGGGTGCACGGCGTCGTGCACGAAGAACGTATCGGACTTCGACTTGGCCGAGCGCTTGGCCAGCGTCATCGCTTCAGCCGCAGCGGTGGCTTCATCCAGCAACGAGGCGTTGGCGATTTCCATGCCGGTCAGGTCGGCGCACAGCGTCTGGAAGTTGATCAGCGCTTCCATGCGGCCCTGCGAGATCTCGGCCTGGTACGGGGTGTAGGCGGTGTACCACGCCGGGTTTTCCAGCACGTTGCGCAGGATCACGTTCGGGGTGAGCGTGCCGTAGTAGCCCTGGCCGATGAAGGTGCGGAACACCTGGTTCTTGTCGGCGATGGCGCGGATCTTGGCCAGTGCCTGCACTTCGGTCAGCGACTCGGGCAGGTCCAGCGGTGCCGGCGATTTGATCCCGGCCGGGACGATCGCATCGGTCAGCGCGTCCAGCGAGGCGTGGCCGACCACGTCGAGCATCTGCGCGATTTCGGCGTCGTTGGGGCCGATATGGCGTTCGACGAACGCGTGGCTGTGTTCAAGCTCGCGCAGGGAGGGGGTGTTCTGGGACATGGCTGGCATCTCGGAGAGTGGGCACGCACGTTCGGAAGGCGGCTGGGCCAGGGCGCGTCGCGGGCGACAGCGATCCACCGGACCTTGCGGTCTTCCTGGGTGCCCCTCTGTCCTTTTGCCTGAGAGTTCGGTGGCCAAGGCCACGTGCCCCTTCGGCGGGTCATTGAAGACCTCTCTCCAGATCGGCGTGTCGGATGCATGGTTGGTGGCTGTGCAGCCACCGGCCTGAGCGATTATGGGAGCCTGCGCCTTCGGCGGGCGCCAGCGCGGCGCCTCTCTCCTGCATCCGGGGCGGATTCTAGCAGCCGCCGGGCCCGTGCCGGGGGATAATCCCGGTATGCCCGCTGAACCCGCCCTCTGGTACCTGTACCTGCTTGAATGCCGCAACGGCAGCTATTACGCCGGCATCAGCAACGACGTGGACGCGCGCTTCCAGGCCCATCTCGCCGGCAAAGGGGCGAAGTACACCCGGGCCAACCCCCCGGTGAAGGTGCTGGCGATGCGCGCCTACCCGGACCGCGCGACGGCGTCGAAGGCCGAGTGGCAGCTCAAGCGGCAACCGCGCGAGCGCAAGCTGGCGTGGCTGGCGCTGCCCGATCCCACGTAGCCCCGCGTGCGGGTTGTTCGGGCCTTCGTTGGCGGCATACCATCGACCCTCGTTCGTCGATCCGCTTGCCCAAGCCCTGGAGTGCCATGTCCCGCGATCTGTCGTTGTACCCGGAAGATGAGAATGGCGATGTGCTCTGGAACATGCTGCAGGATGGCGACGACCTGTCGATTCCGCGCGAGGTGGATTTCGCGCTGATCTTCCCGACCCAGGACGTGGCGATCGCCTTCGCCGTGCACCTGCTCAAGAACGACCAGAAGGTGTCATTCGCCGCGTACGAGGGCAACGACGACTACCCGTGGCAGGTGGTGGTGCATCCGCTGATGCTGCCGACCTACCAGAACATCTCGGGCTTCGAAGGTCTGCTCGCCAGCGAGGCGGTCTCCTACAGCGGCCAGGTCGATGGCTGGGGATGTCTGTCGCAGGGCTGATCAGGGCGTGGGCGGTCGTTTCGGTCGGCGATCGTCCTGCGCATCACCGAAGATGATCCGGGCGCTGCGCTGGTAGCTCCAGTACGCCACCGCCCAGTTCAACAGCACCACCACGCGGTTGCGGAAGCCGATCAGGAAGAACACGTGCGCGGCCAGCCAGAACCACCAGGCCAGCACCCCGGAGAGCTGCAGCCGGCCGAGGTGGACGATGGCGGCCATGCGGCCGATGGTCGCCAGGTTGCCGAAGTCCTGATACTTGAACGGCCCGGGTGCGGGCCTGCCGGCCAGGCGCGCCTGGATCGTGGTGGCCACGTGCTTGCCCATCTGCTTGGCCGCCGGCGCGACGCCGGGCACCGGCTTGCCGTCAGCCTGGGTCAGTGCGGCCAGGTCACCAGCGACGAAGATCTCCGGGTGGCCGTCCAGGGTGAGATCGGGCTGCACCGGCACGCGGCCGGCGCGATCCAGTGGCACGTCCAGCGTGCGCGCCAGCGGTGAGGCGGCGACACCGGCGGCCCAGACCACGGTGCGGGCCTCGACGAAGCGCTCGCCGAGCTGGAAGCCTTCGGCATTGATGTCGCTGACGGGGGTGCCGGTGAGCACTTCCACGCCCAGCTTTTCCAGCTGCCGCCGTGCCTTGAGCGAGAGCACCTCGGGGAAGGTCGACAGCACGCGCGGGCCGGCCTCGACCAGGCGGACCTTGGCCGAGGCGGGATCGATATGGCGGAACTCATTGCGCAGCGTATGCCGTGCGATCTCGGCCAGGGTACCGGCCAGTTCCACGCCGGTGGGGCCACCGCCGACCACGGCGAAACTCAGCCAGGCCGCTTTGCGCGCGGGATCGGGTTCGGCCTCGGCGCGCTCGAAGGCGAGCAGCAGCTTGCGGCGCAGCGCGATGGCATCGTCCAGCGTCTTCAGGCCCGGCGCATCAGCCGCCCATTCGTCGTGGCCGAAGTACGCATGGGTGGCGCCGGTGCACAGCATCAGGGTGTCGTACGTAATCTGCGTGCCATCGGCCAGGGTCGCGGTGCGCGCTGCCTTGTCGATGTCGGTCACTTCGCCCAGCCGCACTTCAACGTTGCGCTGGTCGCCGAGGATGTGGCGCAGCGGTGCGGCGATATCCGGCGCGGACAGGCCGGCGGTGGCCACCTGGTAGAGCAGCGGCTGGAACAGATGGTGGTTGCGACGGTCCACCAGGGTGATGCGCACGTGCGCCGAGGCGAGGGCACGGGTGGCCCAGAGGCCGGCAAAACCGCCACCGATGATGAGCAGGTGGGGCGTGGGATCGCGGGTCATGCTTCACTCCTTGGCGGGCGCCGGCGGGGGGGCGGCGCAGGTCGTCTCGTGATGCGGCCCATGGTCGCACGTGAAGCGCGATGTTCACGTCGATGGCCGATACTGGGTTCAGGGGCCATCGCACTTGCCCGATGGCCGATCCGATCCCGCCCAGGAGACCGAGATGTCCGAACCGGAAAAGCGCATCGCCCTGTTGATCGATGCCGATAACGCGCCCTCGTCCAAGATCGATGCGGTGCTGGCCGAAGTCGCCCGCTATGGCGTGGCCAATGTCCGCCGCGCCTACGGCAACTGGAAGAGTCCGCGCTTGAAAGGGTGGGAATCGGTGCTGCACGAATACGCGATCCGCCCGATCCAGCAGTTCGCCTACAGCCGCGGCAAGAACGCCTCGGACATGGCCATGGTGATCGACGCGATGGACATGCTGTACGCCCGCAATCTGGACGGTTTTGCGATCGTCTCCAGCGACGCGGATTTCACCCCGCTGGTGATGCGCCTGCTGACCGACGGGGTGAAGGTGTACGGCTTCGGCGAAAAGAAAACGCCCGAGCCGTTCGTCAACGCCTGCTCGAAGTTCACCTACATCGAAGCCCTGGGTCAGTCGCATGCGGCCGATCAGGAAGTGGAGCAGGACAACGAGGAAACCCGCCCGCGCAAGAGCGGCCCGGAGCTGCGCAACGACACCCGCCTGGTGCAGATGCTGCGCCGCGCGGTGACCTCGGCCGAAGCCGAGGATGGCTGGTCACACCTGGGCCCGGTCGGCAGCCAGATCGGCAACCAGGCCTCCTTCGATTCGCGCAATTACGGGTACGGCAAACTCAGCGATCTGCTGGCCGCGACCGGCCTGTTCGAGATGAAGAAGGACGGCAAATCGACGTATGTGCGCGCGCTGCCGAAGAAGAGTGCGGCGAAGGCGACGAAGTAACAGCCCGCCGTTGGGCGTATCGTATCCGCACCGCGCGCCCCGTGCCGCGCATCGCCCGATACGAGAGTCCGATCATGCTGAAAATCTGGGGCCGTCGCAATTCCAGCAACGTGCGCAAAGTGCTGTGGTGTGCCGAGGAGATCGGTGCGCCCTACCAGTCGATCGAAGTCGGCGGTGCATTCGGTGGCACGCAGTCGCCGGCGTACCGCGCGATGAATCCGAACGGGCTGGTGCCGGTGATCGAGGACCAGGGCCTGCCGCTGTGGGAATCCAACACGATCGTGCGCTATCTCTGCGCGCGCTACGCGCTGGGCACGCTGTACCCGGAGGACGTGGTGGCGCGCGCGCAGTCGGAGAAGTGGATGGACTGGACCACCTCGACCTTCGCCGGCGTGTTCCGCGATCTGTTCTGGGGCACGTTGCGGACCGCGCCCGCTGATCGGGATGAGGCGCGCATCGCTGCCGCACTGGTGCGCTCGGGCGAGTTGCTGGCCATGGCCGATGAGGCCTTGTCGCGGCAGCCGTATCTGTCCGGTGAGCAGTTCGCGATGGGCGATATCCCGCTGGGCGCCTTCATCTATGCCTGGTTCGAGATGCCGATCCAGCGGCCGGACCTGCCGCATCTGGCCGCCTGGTACGAACGGCTGAAGCAGCGGCCGGCGTACCAGCGTGGGGTCATGACGGCGTTGACCTGATCGGGGTGCCGGCCAGCGGCCGGCACTACCTCGTGCCGACAAACGGTCGGCACCTGCCGGCCTAGTACAGATCCATCGGATCCACATCCAGCGACCAGCGCACCCTGCGTGCCTGCGGCAGCGCGGAGATCTGCGGCGTCACCTGGTCCAGCACCCCATGCAGTGGGCGTCGCGCGGGTGAGGACAGCAGCAGCTGGGTGCGCTGGTAGCCGGCGCGGCGGGGCATCGGTGCCGGCATCGGGCCGTAGCGTTCCACCGCGGCATCGTCGGGAATCAACGCGCGCACCGCACTGAGCATCGCGTTGGCATGCTCCACCTGCTGCGCTTCGGCACGCAGCAGCGCCAGGTGCGCGAACGGCGGGAAACCGGCCGCCTCGCGCTGCTGAAGCTCCGCATCGGCAAAGGCGTGGTAGCCGCCGTTGACCAGCGTCTCCAGCAGGGGATGCCCCGGGTGGTGGGTCTGCAGCCAGACCTCGCCGGCATCCACCGCACGCCCGGCGCGGCCGGCGACCTGGATCAGCTGCTGGGCGAGCTTTTCACTGGCGCGGAAGTCGGCCGAGAACAGACCTTCATCGATGCCGACCACTACCACCAGGGTCAGCTTCGGCAGGTCGTGACCCTTGGCCAGGATCTGCGTGCCGACCAGAATCCCCGCGCGATCGCCCAGCAAGGCCAGCTGGGTTTCCAGCGCATCGCGCTTGCCGGTGGTGCCGCGGTCGATGCGGATCACCGGAAACTCCGGGAAGGCCTCGACCAGATGTTCTTCCAGCCGTTCGGTACCGATGCCCTGCGGCTGCAGCGCCAGGCTGCCGCAGTCCGGGCACGCCAGCGGCGCGGACTGGCGCGCACCACAATGGTGGCATTGCAGGCGCCGGCCACCGGCATGCACGGTCATCGGCGCATCGCAGCGCTGGCACGGCGCGGTCCAGCCACAGTCATGGCAGAGCAGCACGGGCGCATAACCGCGGCGGTTCTTGAACACCAGCACCTGGTGCCCGGCCTGCAGATGCTGGGTGATGCCGGCCAGTACTTCCGGCGAGAGCCCATCGCGCAACGGTCGTTTGCGCACATCGAGCACGCGCACCACCGGCGGGCGCGCTGCGCCGGCGCGCTGCTTCAGGCGCAGGTGGGTGTAACGGCCGGCATGCGCGTTGTGCAGCGATTCCAGCGACGGCGTGGCGCTGCCGAGCACGACGGCGACGTCCAGTGCCTTGGCGCGTACCAGCGCGAAATCGCGCGCGTGATAACGGATGCCGTCCTGCTGTTTGTAACTGCCGTCGTGCTCTTCGTCGATCACGATCAGGCCCGCATGCGGCAGTGGCGTGAACACCGCCGAGCGCGTGCCGACGATGACCTGTGCTTCGCCCCGCGCGGCGGCGGCCCACACGCGGGCGCGCTCGTTGTCGTTCAAGCCCGAGTGCAGCACATGCACCGGAATGCCCAGGCGGTTGCGGAAGCGCGACAGCGTCTGCGGGGTCAGCCCGATCTCCGGCACCAGCACCAGCGCCTGCTTGCCGCGTGCCAGGCAGGAGACGATCGCCTGCAGGTAGACCTCGGTCTTGCCGCTGCCGGTCACGCCATCGAGCAGGAAGGCACCAAAACCGTCGGCGGCGGTGATCGCGGCGATCGCCTCGGCCTGTTCGGCGTTGGGCGCGGGGCCGCTTGCCGGCGAGGCGATGGCCGGTGAATGCGCCAGCGCGATCCGTTCGACCAGCTCGCGCTTGGCCAGCGACCGGGCCGCGCTGCGCCAGTCGTCCATCAAGGTATCCAGGCGGTCTTCGTTCACCACGCCCTCGGCCAGGCACTCGGCCAGACGTTGCGGGCGGGTACCGCTGCGCAGCTTGGGCTGCGGGTCGCGGCCGGCCGCCGTCAGCTGCCAGCCCCACTGATGGGTGTCCGGCACGGCCTCACCCCGCCGCAGCGGACCGGGCAGGGCCGTGCTGATCACCTCGCCCAGCGGGGCATGGGTGTAGCGCGCCAGCCACTGCAGCGAGCGCCACAGCTCACCGGTCACCAGCGGCGTGGTGTCGATCCACTCGATCGCGGCACGCAGGCTGCCCGGGTCCTCGACCTGGCCGATCCCGGCCACCACGCCGATCAGCTCCCGCGAGCCGAACGGCACCCGGACCCGCTGCCCGGTCATCCCCGGGTCCGGGGCTGGCCCGGGCGGCGGGGCATAGTCGAACAAGTGCGGCAGCGGCACCGGCAGGGCGACGCGCAGGGTCGAAGACGAGGAGGTCATCGGGCCAGTGTAGCGGGCAGGGGCGGAGCGGATCACGCCCATTCACCGTCTCAACCGGGTGCGCGCCCAATCATAAATCCCACCTAAATATCCGACTTGATTGGAGATTCAGGCTTATCCACATCTTCTGTGGATAAGTCTGTGTGCCACTGCGTATGTGACCGCCTTGCGTCAGGAACTTCCGACGTTCTGCTCAGGTTGGTCAAAAAATAGCCAAGCAACAATAAGCAATAAAAACAACAACATAGCTGTGAAACAAAGTTGAAACAGACTTGACGTGGGGCTCACGTGTGGTTCTACCCCGGTTTTGCGTGGTGCTGTGCACAACCTTTTGCGCCGGAAGGCTTTGCGGAGCGTGGCCGCTCACAGGAAATGAACATCCGCGCGCCGCTGGAGTGACGCAATCGCTATCATTTCCACACAATGATGGAGTTGCTATGACGGCTGCGCCCGCCCCCGTTTCTTCTACCGCAGCCGGCGCGCTGTCGGCGTTTCTCCGTGGCGTTGAACGCCGCGCCCTGGTCGTGGCCGAGCTGCAGTGCGGCGACCCGACCGTCGCCGAACAGGCGCTGGTCGCCGTCATGCGCGCCTTCGCCGGCATCGCCAGCGATCTGCCCATGGCCCAGTGGCCGGAGCGGTTCTGGTCGCTGCTGGTGCACCGCGCGCCGTTGCGCGAGCCGGCCGCAGGCCGTTGGCCTGCCCCCTTGGAGCACCTGGCCGGGCTGACCCCGCCGGCGCGGTTGGCCTTTGTGCTGCGGATCGGTGGCGGGCTGGATGAAGCCGCGGCCGCGCAGATCCTGGATCTGCCGATGGCCGACTACCAGCACGCACTGGCCGATGCCTGCCCGCGCGATGCCCATGGCAACCCGGATGCCGCCGGCTGGCGCGCGCTGGCCGAGCAGGTCCAGCTGCGTATCCGCGATCTGCCCGCCAGCCGGCTGCAGCGCCTGCAGCAACCGGTGGCGGCCCCGGCCAGCCAGCAACCCGATACCGCCTCCTGGCGCACGCCGGTCAAGTCCGATGCCCCCACCCAGCGCCGTCCGCTCAAGCGCCAGCGCGGCCGTCGTTTCCCGTGGAAGGGCGTGCTGATCGTGGCCGTCACTGCCGGCGTGCTGCTCGGCGGCGCGGCGTGGTGGAAACACGCCCGTCAGGGTGGCGAGCCCATGGCCGATACCCCCGAAGGTGCCGTCGCCGATGCCGGCCCGGTCACGGTCGAAGCGTTGCCGGCGGCCGACCTGCCGACCGTGGCGCCGACCGCCTCGCCCTACGCGGCCACGGACGCGGCGATGCTGGCCGATCCGGATCTGCCGACCGCCCGCGATGCCGATCTGTACGCATGGTTTGCTGCGGGTGGCCCCGTGCCCGTGGATGAATCCCAGGCCCAGCCGAGCCGCCCCGAACCCGCTACCGCCGGCCTGGAGACGGCTGCCGCCGATGAGTAAGCCTGTCTTCCTGCTGATCGCCCTCGGGCTTTCCAGTGCGGCCATCGCCGCCCCCAGCCGGGTGGAGGTGCCGCTCGCGGTGCCGGCGCCGGCCAGTGCCACTGCACCGGCGATCCCGACCACCCCCGCAGCGCTGGATCCGGCCCAGCTGCGCGAGCTGCGCAGCCGCTATGCCGCCTGGCAGGCCATGACCGAAAGCGAGCGTGCCCGTGTCCGCGCCGCGGCGGCGCGCGTGGCGGCGCTGCCGCCGGCCCAGCAGCA
>DMZT01000084.1:12779-19470 GCA_003484865.1 Stenotrophomonas sp. | reverse complement strand
ATCTTCAACCTGCAGGGCGGCTTTGCGCCGCCCGGTCCCAGTCGTGATCGAGGTTCAACAATGGCAAAGTTCATCAAGCCTTTCCGCGGTGTGCCGGTGGGCGAGATCTATCCGGTTCAGTTCGCCGCCGGCGTGGATTGCCCGGCAGAGCTGGTAGCGGGCGCTCTTTCTGTCGGCGCTCTTTCCCTGGACACCGCCCCGCTGCATGCTCTCAGTTTGGTGGGGTCCAGCATCCTGCCCAGCCAGGTGCCGTTGGTCGATGGCGTCACTGTGAGCTTGGGAGATGTAGTCAGCCATGCGCACGCCGCGTCGGGCCTTACTGCCGATGCCTGGAACGCCTTGGATGAAGGAACGCGCGACGAGGCGATTGGCGTATCCATCCAGCAGCTGACGGCCGAAGCAGAGGCCAAGAAAGCGATGACCAGCAGCGATCCCGCGGCCGCTGAAGCTGGCGATGCAGGTAATACCCCGCCGGCAGCTGAGAAGGGCGAACTGATCCAGCAGTTGGAGGCAGCTGGTGTTGCCTTTGACAAGCGCTGGGGCGTTGACAAGCTCACGGCGGCGCTCACCGAGGCCCGGAAGGACTGACAAATGAGCCTGATTTCGATCGAGCAAGCCCGGGCGCATGTCCGGGTGGAGGATGACTACCCGGTCGAGCAGCTTCAGTCTGCGGTGGACGGTGCGCAGGACGCCGCGGAGGCGTATCTGAACCGGCGCATCTATGAGAGCAGGGACGCTCTCGACGCCGACCGCGTGGAGTACCCCGCCGCAATGGGTGCTGCTGCGTCTTCTCGCGATAGTGCACTGGCAGCTGCGGCTTTCATTCAGGGCGCTGAGGAGCGATTCGCGGCAATTCGCCTTGCGCGCGTCGTGTATCAGGAAGCCATTGCTGATGCGGGGAGATGCGTGAGTGGAGTCGTGGTGAACCCGAGCATCCGATCAGCGATCTTGCTTACGATGGGCCATCTATATGCAAACCGGTCCGATGTGGTGGTCGGCGCCCAGGTGATGGAGCTCCCGCAGGGGGCGAGGTCTCTTCTGCGCCCCTACCGCAGGGTGATGATGCCATGAGCCTTCAGGACGGTGAGCTGACGAGCCGGATTCGGTTCGAGCGAAAGGTAACGGAGCGGGATCCACTGGGCGGAGACGTCGCCTCACGCTGGGAAACTGTGGCCAGCGTGTGGGCGAAGACCACCAACAACCTTGCAGCGACGACGGAATTGATCGCCGCAGGGGCTGATCGATATCGAGAGCAGGTACGGTTCGATCTTCGGCTCCGTACGGTCGAGCCGGCGTGGAGGATCGTGTTCCGCGGGAAGGTCTTCGACATCAAGTCGATCGCTCCCAGCAATGATCGGAGTGAACTGGCAATCATTGCCGTTGCGGGGATGTCAGATGGCTGAAGAACTACAGCTGCATGGTCTGAAGGGCCTTTTGACGACGCTGCGCGGCTTGCCGGACGAGGTCCGTGGGAAGCCACTGCGCACCGGCATGCGCAAGGGCGGCAACATCATTCGTGATGAGGCGCGGAACCGTGTGGTGAAGCATTCCGGATTCCTTGCCAGCGAAATCGTGGTCCGCAGAGCCAACGCGAGAAACCGGCGGCGAGCAGGTGTGGGCAAGGACGGGGAGTATTTCACCGTCGGCGTCCGGGTTGGCCGAAAGGCCAAGTACTCGAACACGAAGCGAAACCAGCGCCTGCGCCGCGTCGGCAAGGTTTATGAAACCACCGGCTGGGCACACTACTGGCGGCACGTTGAGTTCGGGACCAAGAAGATGGCGGCAAAGCCATTCCTGACGCCCTCGGCGGAAGCCCGTGGTCCGCAAGCGGCCCAGGCGATCATCAATGAAACGTGGATCGCGATCACTCGCGCGCTGAAACGGCAAGGCTGGATACTGTGATGATTCCTCCGATCCAATCGATCTTGCAGGCGAGCGGTCCTGTGCGCGCGCTGTTGGGCGACCCGATTCGCGTGTGGCCCGGGGTGGCGCCCGAGGGTGCGGCGCTGCCCTACGCGACGTGGAGCGTCGTGGGCGGGTCACCGCTGGCGCAGCTTTCCGATCCTCCGCCGGCGGACGGCTGGCGCGTTCGCCTCACCGTGTGGGGCGACGGCGCGAGCCAGGCGAACGCCGCTGCCTTGTCCATCCGCGATGAGGTGGAGCGACACGGCAGTATCGAGTCCTACAACCCCACGCCCGATGACGACGACACCGGCGCCTTCGGCATTTCCTTCGACGTGCGGCTGCTGGCCATCCGGTAGCCGGCCAACTTCGCAATCCCAACCGCCGGCGCAAGCCGGTTTTTTTGTGCCCGGCGACCGGGCTTCTACAAGAGGTAAACCGCAATGGGCGTTTTGAAGTCCAAGCATTCCCAGCTGTTCATCGCGATCGGCGCGGCCGAAGTCATCAAGGTGACCCGCCTGCGCTCGGTCGGCTTCC
This sequence comes from Stenotrophomonas sp., assembly GCA_003484865.1. GTDB lineage: Bacteria > Pseudomonadota > Gammaproteobacteria > Xanthomonadales > Xanthomonadaceae > Stenotrophomonas. The sequence goes on along the minus strand of DMZT01000084.1, from coordinate 17,031 downwards.
CCGACGGCCAGGCGTCGGAGATCGATATCTCCGACTTCGACGACGACTGGGATCAGTTCGTCGCCGGCCGTAAGGCCACTGGTAGCACCACCATCGAGATCAACTACGACCCGGTCGACCACGAGAAGATCGAGGCGCTGCACGAGACCGGCGCCGTGGTGGACTTCCTGGTTGCCGCCCCGCTGAGCGAAACGGCCGGTGTCCCCAAGCCGGTCGCCGTTGCCGGAAAGATCACGCCGCCGACCACTGTGGTATCCAAGCAGTTCCAGGGCTTCGTCCAGAACTTCGCAGTGAACGTGGCCGACAACGACATCTGGAAGGGAACCATCACGATCCGCGGGACCGGCCCCGTCAAGACCAATCGTCCCAACGGCAACCCCTGACCCAGATAAACGGCGCTCTCTCTTTCGGCCCGCTTCGGCGGGCTTTCTCTTTGGCCGGGTGCGCGGCAACCCCCGCGTGTTAGCCGTGCGCGGCCTGCGTGCCCAGCCACCATTTCAGGAAACGGCCCATGAGCAAGACCAACGACACCCCGGCGACCGATACGCGCGCCACCGAACAATCCGTGCTCCAGGCATTCACCAGCCTGGGCATGTTCGCCTCCAAGGACGTGCATGCGGACACCATCACCCTGCCCAGCGGCGACAAGGCGCAGTTCCACGTGCGCGAACTGCCGGATGCGGAGTTCCGCAAGCTTTTCCAGGACGGCGATCGCGCCAAGCTGATCGCGGCGACCATCTGCGACGAGAACGGCAAGCCGGTGATGACGGACGCCCAGGCGGCACAGCTGAAGCCGCTGGTGGCCGCCGAGCTGCAGCAGGTGGCCATGAAGCACTCGGGCTTCGGCGACAAGGCCGCTGACGCCCAGGCCGAGGCGGGAAACGCCTAAGGCAGCGGGGCGAGGACTGGTTCTGGCATGTGCTGGCCGGTCATCTGCATCGCACGGTGGCCGAGCTGCGCGGGACCATGTCGCGCAAGGAGTTCCTGCGGTGGTGGGAGTTCCACAAGCGAAACCCCATCGATCCGGTGGGGCTGCACATCAAGCCGGCCGCATTCGCTGCCTTCACCTTCGCCGCGCACAGCCAAGCAGGCACGAAGCGCGGCATGCAGGACTTCATGGACGTGCTGGTGCCCCGGTCGGACGATGACGAGGCGCAGGACTGGTTCGATTCACTGGGATGACCAATGGCTGACAATTTCGGGCGCTTCGCGGCGGTTCCCATCGGCCCGCTGCTGGCGGCGCGAGACGGCGGCCTCACACTGGCCACCACCGCCGCGGCCAATATCAGCCGCATGGCCAAGTCGGACGTGGCGCAAAGCACGGGAACGGTGGGGGTCGAGTTCGCCGTTTGGGGCGACGATCCGATGTCGGCAGTGGTCGGCATTGTCACGGCGACAGCGCCGCTCAATACCTACCCGGGGGCTACGGCTGCGGGCGTCGGATGGGAGCTGGGAACGGGGCGAGTGATGTTGAACGGCGCGGCTGTCGCCAGCGGCTTGCCGATCGCCAAGCCCGGTGACATCGCTGGGCTGCGGTTGGTCTTCGGCACACCGACCCGGATGCAGTTCTACCTGGGGGCCACGCAGGTTCATCAGCGGGATATCACTCTGGCTGGCCCGTTGCACTTTGCCGCCGCGCTAGCGGCGAGTAAGGCTGGCGGTCTGTGCATGGTGGTGAACGCCGGGCAGTGGAATGCGCGGGGGCCGGCTGCGCTCGCAGGCTGGAAGGTGGCCAAGGCCTCCGGGCCCGTCACCCGCCTGTCCGACGTGGACTGGCTGACTGCACCGGGCGACCTGCCGGCCAACGCACGCTACGAGGGGCTGATCGCCGAAGGGGTGAGCCTGATCAGCGAGATCAACTTCTGGCCTTGGGGCGGCGACCCGGTCACCCAGACCAGTGCTGCTGAGTGCGTGGTTCTCGACGCCGAGGGGCTGCTCGACAGCCTGGCGCTGTCCGGCGCCTCAGGGATGCCGGTCCAGATCCGGGCAGGCAGCTCCGCCGGCATGCTGGCGGACACCTCTGCCCTGTTCCGCTTCACCGTGGACCGCATCGAGATCAACGACGACGGCAGCAAGACGGTTCACTTCCGCGATGCTCACGACGATCTGGACGAGACGATCAACCGCGGCGTCTTCATGCCCAACATCGCCGCCTTGGCATGGAAGCCGCAGCCGGTCGTGATAGGGGCGGTGGCCAGCGTGCCGGCGATGGGTGCCAATTCGGATGCGACGGCGATGTTCGTGGCCGACGGCCTGGTCTACACCGATGCGGTGATGGACCGCGGTGACCTCATGGAGCCGGGCACGTTCTCTCTGTCGCCCGACGGGCAGCAGCTCATCATGAAGTCGCCGCCGGTCACACCGGTGGTGGCCGACCTCTCCAGCGTTGGGCCCGGCCAGCGCCCGGCCACGCTGCAGCAGGCGATGGCGGACATCATGGGCCGCCTGGGCAAAACCTCATGGTCGGGCGGCGACTGCGCCGCAGTGGATGCTGCAACCGGCTACGCAGGCGTGGGCTACTACGCTGGTAATGCGATCACCGGGCGGGACGCCATGAACGCCATCCTTCCGAGCTACGGTGCGGCCTGCTACCAGGACGCCACCGGCGTGCTGCGCTTCACCCGGGTGGTTGCCCCCGAGACGATCTCCGGTGCTCCGGCGTTCGAGCTCACGGCCAACGACATGGCCGAGGATCTGCTCGCCGTGCCAGACGACGCACCGAACCTGACGCGCCGCATGGCCTACCGGCCGAACGCTCAGGCGTTGGCCGCTTCGGATCTGGTCACGGATGTGGTGGACGTTCCTCAGGCGCGACGCGACGAGCTGAGCGGCCTGTTCCGCGCACAGGTTTACGGAGGCGGGGTGCTGCACCAGCATTATCGCCGGGCGGACGCGGCAGATCCGGTGATCTCGCTCTTCTGGAACGCAGCCGACGCGCAGTCGGAGATCGACCGGGTGGTGGGCATGTACCGGCAGCAGCGGTTCTTCTACCAGGTGACGGTGCGCGGTGATCAGAGCTTGGCGCCGCAGCCCGGCCAGATCGGCCGCCTGACGTACCCGCGGTACGGCCTGGAAGAGGGCAAGGCGGTGCTGGTACGGCGCGTGGAGCGCAACCCGGCCACGGGCGACGTGGTCCTGACAATGTGGGGCTAATGCTTATATTCGGCGATGTGAGCTTCGAGCTGACAGACGTAGTAGGAGATATCCGACGAGGCTTCGTAAAGCCCGGAAACCCACTGAGACGCCGGAGCGTTCACCCTTAGGCAGAAGTGGGCGGAAGCGGACCGAACAGCAGGATCGAAGAAGGCCGACTCGAGAATCGTCGCCGCGCGCTTATGGCCATCAATGGTGGGGTTGCTGCTGCGCTCCTTGAGATAGACCTTCAGTTCAGCGAGTCGTACCCGGACCTCCTCGACTTCGTAGGAACGGCTATTCGCCAGGCGATCGCCGGCGCTCATCAGCTCCTCAAACTCCCTATGTATCCGTTGCAGCTCTGCAAGGATGGCCCTTGCTTCTTGGAGATAAACCGTGACCATTCAATTCGATCCTGAAAAGGGCGACGTCCGTGTACTGGTATGCGTGCGAGGCAGTGATCCCTGTGACCTCAACAAGAGCCTAGTCGCCGGGGCTATGCACACGCTGGATTCTATTTGCGTCTCGGATCAGGGGGCTGTGAGACGACGTCTGATCGCGTGCCTTGCTCGCCAGGTGCGAGCTCTCAAACGCAATGAGGACGAGCTTCGCGCTGCGAAGCGGGGCGCAGGCGTGTGCTGATCGGATATGGAATGCCAGCCCCTCAATCGGTGGCGCTGGTAGGTGGGACCTGGCTGACGGCAGACGGAGGCGCGGCGCTGTTCGACGGCAAGCCCGCGCGCCGGGCGCGTATCGCCCGCACCGGTGCGTTGTCCGTAAATATCACCCTGGCTGAGGCTGTTGTGCCGGGCATCGTGGCCGTGCTGGGCCTCAACGTGCCCGCCGGCGTCACCGTGCGGGCGGCGGGCGCCACCGGCCAGACCGTACGCCTGCCGACCGGGACCGTATGTGCATGGCTCTTCCCGACCGGCACGGCCGCAGTCAGCAGTGTGGCGGTCCAGATCGAAACCACGGTCGCCAACGTGGAGGTGGGGGAGATCGCGATCTTCCGGACGGTGGACGTTGGAATCACGGATGGATGGGCGGTGGCGCCGATCGACGCCAGCACCCACACGCGGACCAAGGGCGGGCAGGTGAACACGGTAAGATCGGAAGAGCG